>JAYSRX010000028.1:0-5207 GCA_043720795.1 Minisyncoccota bacterium
AGAAGAATGATGATTGCACAATCAGATGTAGAAAAAATGTTTGACATGCTTGAACAAAAATCAGACTTAGAAGAGTCTGAAAATCCAAGACCTATTTCAGTGTTTGAACATAAAATCTCATTTGAGCATGTAAACTTCGACTATAAAGATGGGAAAAAAGATGCACTAAAAAATATTAATTTTGATATTAAGAGAGGAGAAAAGGTTGCATTAGTGGGCCGTTCGGGGTCTGGAAAAACAACAATAGTATCTTTACTACTTAGGCTTTATGATCCAATACAAGGAACAATTATGATTGATGGTGTAGATTTGAAAGCATTGGAATTAGGTGATTGGCACAATATTCTTGCGTATGTTCCGCAAGAAGGTGATCTGCTCGATATTTCTATAAGAGAAAATATTTTGTTCGGTGCTCGTCATACGGTAACTGAAGCTGAAATTCAATCAGTGCTTGAAAAAGCTGGTATCAAAGAATTTATTCATAACTTGCCACACGGGATAGATACACTGGTAGGTGAGCGGGGAGTAAAACTTTCTGGAGGACAAAAACAACGAGTATGTATTGCTCGCGCACTTATCAAAGATGCGCCAATACTTCTTCTTGATGAAGCGACTTCTAGTCTCGATTCGGAAACTGAAAGTGTTGTAAACAAGGCTATTTGGGAAATGCTTGGAGACAAGACGGGAGTCGTAATTGCTCACCGTTTGAGTACTATCCTCGATGCTGATAAGATAGTCGTAATGGATCATGGTGAGATTGTCGGGATTGGAACTCATAAGCAACTGCTCAAATCCACTCCGTATTACAAGAAGTTAGTTGATGCTCAGAACGTTAATTTATAAAAGTTATTAGTATGTCATTCCTGTGGAGGTTTTTAGTATGTCATCCCTGCGAAGGCAGGGATCCAGGATCACTTACGTTACATAATAATTTTCTTAGAACAGTAACCACTATCCGTTTACACAACCTCTGTAATACTGTTCTAATACGGACTGGATTCCCGCCTTCGCGGGAATGACGAATCGGGATTTTCAATTAATAAGAAAAGCCGTAGAAAAATTCTACAGCTTTTCTTAAATATTCACCCTAACAATATCTGCTAAGGATCGGTGGGTAACCCCAAAAATACTCATTAAGTGTATTTCTATATCAATAAATAGTCAATATATTTCTTTATTTATACTTTATTAATCAATATGTTAAAATAAGCCTTCAAATATGATCCCATACACCCACATACACTTCATTGGAATCGGAGGAATTGGAATGTCGGCGCTCGCGCGGATGTGTCTTGCTCACGGAGTGCGAGTGTCAGGTTCGGATAGTGCCCACTCTCAGATTTTGGAGGATCTGCAAAAAGAAGGTGCAATCATCCATGTTCCACATGCAAAAGAAAATCTTACAGAAGATGTAAGTTGTGTCGTGTATACACTCGCAATAGATAATCTCAATGATGAACTTGCTGAAGCAAGGCTTCGCGACCTTCCGTTATTTACATATGCTCAGATGCTCGGTGAAGTTTCCAAAAACATGTACACAATTGCCGTTGCTGGTACACATGGCAAGACGACGACAACAGCAATGGTTGCTGATGTCTTTTTAAAAAATAATAAAAAGCCTCATGTAATTGTTGGAAGTCTCCTTGCACAGACTGGTTCAAATTATATTTTTGGAGAAGAAGAAATTTTTATAGTTGAAGCGTGTGAGTACAAGCGATCTTTTTTGAATCTTAATCCGAATGTTGTATTGATTACGAATCTGGAAGAAGATCATCTCGATTACTACAAAGATCTTGCAGATATTCAAGATGCGTTCAGGACTCTTTTACACAAAATACCTGTAGATGGATATGTAATTTGTGACACTGAAGATAGTAAAATCAGACCTGTGCTTGAAAATTGCAAAGCGCGTATTATTGATTACAAAAAATATATTGCAGAAGTGCCTGAACTCTATGTGCTAGGAGAACACAACACACTCAATGCCTCGCTCGTACTTGCGCTTGCTGATGTGATGGAATTTGAAAAAGAAAAATCAGCACATGCACTTGCAGGATTTAAGGGAACCTGGAGACGACTTGAATTCAAACAAGAGCTCGGGAATCTTAAAATATTTGATGACTATGCTCATCATCCAACCGAAATCAAAGCAGGAATCAATGCACTTAAAAAACGTTTTCCGAGCATTCCTGTAACAGTTATTTTTCAACCGCATCTCTATTCTCGTACCAAAGAACATTTTAATGATTTTGTGGAGGTATTATCTCTAGCTGATTCGGTAGTGTTGTTGCCAATTTATGCAGCGCGTGAGGCTCATGATGACTCGATTAATTCACACATGCTTATGGATGCTCTGTTAAAAAAGGGAACGCATGTTGAATTTTGTGAAGACATAAAGTGTACTACTCAATATATTATTAATCATAAAGATGAAGAAGGAATCGTTGTTACGATGGGGGCAGGGGATGTGTATAAGGCGATTAGTTTTTAGTTATTAGCATGTCATCCCTGCGAAGGTGGGGATCCAGTCCTTTTTACATAAGTGGAAACTAGTGAATGAAGTTACTATTATTTAATCTTTGATGTATAATTTATCCATGAAATCTTTCATAAGAGTTTTAAAAGTACAATTAATTTCAATTGCTATAATATCATTTGCAATATTTTTTCTAACGATTCTACCAATAGTGCTTTTACAAAGTTTTGGATATGGAGCACAAACTAAAACTGCATTAATTGTACTTGCTTCATTTACAATGGTTATACTATCTCTTATTGCTATGAAGTATCTCACGGGAATGTCTGGAAAACCAAAAGTCTGGATTCTTTTTGGAATATTTTTATTCACTATCTTTTTACCAATTAATTGGTTTGTCTATTCATCCCGTGCCGTCCTGGGTCCAGATGTAAGTAAAGTGATTAATGTTGAAATAATGAGGAATATTCCACGATAGTTCGTATTAAAAAGATAATATTATTAAATATCTATACAATAAGGGTATTTTCGATGTATTAAATAAAATAGTAAAAATCTTGAAATATTACGAGATCCCGCATCTTCACTCGTTGCAGGTGGGTTCGTGCGGGATGACACTCAATGATTGTCTGCTATAATAAAACTCAAATGAGTAACCCAGATAAAGTAATATATTTTGCAGAAACTGATGCTCGTAATTCTCGCATCAAGTTTGGAATAAAACAAAAAGACAGATCACGACATGTGTACGTGATTGGTAAAACGGGTATGGGAAAGTCTACCTTGCTTGAAAACATGGCAGCTCAAGACATCCAAAGTGGAAATGGAATGTGCTTTATCGATCCGCACGGAAAAACTGCCGAACTTCTCCTTGAATATATTCCAAAAGAACGAATGAAAGATGTTTTGTACTTTGCACCTTTTGATATGGAACATCCTATTTCATTTAATATTATGGAAGATGTGGGATACGACAAACGTCACTTAGTAGTTTCTGGACTTATGAGTGCCTTTAAAAAGATTTGGAAAGACGCATGGTCTGCTCGAATGGAATATATCCTTTCGAATACACTTTTTGCCTTGCTTGAATATCCGGATGCTACACTGTTGTCAGTAAACAGAATGCTTTCTGATAAGAATTTTAGAAAAAAAGTAGTAGAAAATATTCAAGACACTGCAGTAAAATCTTTTTGGGTAGATGAATTCGCAAATTATACTGAGCGTATGGCGGCAGAAGCTGTGCCTGCGATCCAAAACAAAGTCGGACAGTTTACTTCTAATCCGTTGATTCGAAATATTATTGGACAACCTAAATCTAGTTTTGATCTCCGAGAGATGATGGATAGTAAAAAAATTATCATCGTAAACTTGTCAAAAGGACGAATGGGAGAATCGAATGCTCAGCTCCTTGGTTCACTTCTGGTAACCAAAATTTATCTTGCTGCCATGAGTCGTGCTGATGCAGGTCCTCATGAGATTGACTTGCTCCCTGACTTCTCACTTTTTGTTGATGAGTTCCAATCTTTTGCCAATGAGTCTTTTGCAGATATTTTATCTGAAGCTCGTAAGTACAAATTGAATCTGCACATTGCTCACCAGTATGTCGAACAGATGCCCGAAGAGGTGAGAGCTGCTGTGTTTGGTAACGTCGGGACACTTATCACTTTTAGAGTGGGATCTGCAGATGCTGAACTTTTTGAAAAAGAATTCGCTCCAACTTTTATGCAACAGGATATTGTGAACTTGGGATTTGCGCAAGTATATATGAGATTGATGATTGATGGGATTGGATCTAAGCCGTTTTCTGCCACTACCTTGCCACCACTTGCGGTACCCGAGGATAACAGTACTGTTGAGGTAATTGAAGCTTCAAGACGGCAATTTGCTCGTTCTCGAGCAGAGGTTGAAGAGCAGGTGAAGACTCTTACGAATATGGGGCGTGCCGATGAGCCTTCTGGACACGGAGGTGGAGGAAAAGGACAGTCGAAGCAGGATTTTGGTCCACGAAAAAATGGAGGAGGACAATCCTCAAATCATCATTCGAGTTCACAAGATCGCCAACCTCGAGAAACTTCCTTAGCACGTCATCCTCGCGAAGGCGGGGATCCAGGATCACGATCATCTCATAAAAATACAGAATATAATGACAAGACTTTTCATCAAGTAAGGAATGAGAATCAATCTCGTTCCAACCAACCTTCTCGCGACATTGTAGTTGATCTGACTCGTCAACCTGCTCGAGCAGAATCATATTCAAAACCTGCAATTTCTAAAGACAAGGAATGTGAACTCAAAAAACAAATGGAAGACGCAAAGAAACGTGCAATCGATGAATCTACAGAAGAAGTAATCGAGGATTTTGTATCTCTCAAAGCGATGTCTCAAAAACCCGGACAGAAAGATATTTCAAAAGAAAATAAGAATGCGCTCAAAGACGCATTACTTAAAGTGCTTCAACAAAATGGGGCAACATCAACCACTCCTCCTGCTCATGTTGAAATTGTAAAAAAAGATGTTAAGGAAACACATATAGAAACTGTAAAAATTGACCAAGAAAAAACAGAAAAAAGAGCTCCACATCCTTTTCCTAAAGAACCAATATCTGAACCTCTGCAAGAGCAAGTTGGGTATACTCCAATCAAACCAGGGGAGATTCCTGAAGATGAATTGAAGAAGTTACTTGAGGTGGAATAATCAAATAAGGGAGGAGGAATTATTTTGAAGTTTTGAA
>JAYSRX010000029.1:0-15520 GCA_043720795.1 Minisyncoccota bacterium
AATCTATTCAAAACAAATGATAATCCAAAAGATAAAATGTATATCTTGGTTGAATTCCCGTATCCGTCAGGAGATCTGCATGTAGGACATTGGTACGCATTTGCAGTAACTGATATTTTTGCGAGATATATGCATCATATAGGCAAAGATGTCTTTTTCCCAATTGGATTTGATGCCTTTGGTCTTCCTGCCGAAAACGCAGCCATCAAGCGTGGTCTTAATCCAAAAGAATGGACATATTCCAATATGGAAGTCATGACAACTCAACTTCAAAACATGGGAACAATGTTTGATTGGGACACAAAGGTCGTGACCTGTGATCCATCCTATTATAAATGGACACAATGGTTGTTTCTTCAATTTTATAAAAAAGGTTTGGTTCATCACGAACAAACTCACGTGAATTGGTGTCCATCCTGCAAAACCGTTCTCGCGAACGAACAATTAGAAGCAGGAGTCTGTGAACGATGTGGTAGTTCGGTTGAGCAAAAAGAAATGAAACAATGGAATATTGCAATTACACAATACGCAGACCGACTTATTGATGATCTTGATCAAGTCAAATGGTCCGATCATATCAAAGAAGCGCAGAAGAATTGGATTGGACGAAGTACGGGTGCTTATTTTTCGTTTGACATTCAAAACTCCATCGAAAAAATAAAAGTCTTCACCACTCGTCCTGACACACTCTTCGGCGTAACCTACGTTGTCATTGCTCCCGAACACGAACTTGTGCAGAAATTAAAACCTCAAATCACCAACTGGTCAGAAGTAGATTCGTATATTCAAAAAACCAACCAGAAGACTGATCTTGATCGACAAGCAAGCAAAGAAAAGACAGGAATACAGCTTGAAGGACTTTTTGCGATTCATCCCGCAACAGGAAAACAAATTCCAGTATTCATCGCTGATTATGCACTTGCTCGATACGGAACAGGATGTGTTATGGCAGTACCAGCTCACGATATGCGAGATTTTGAATTTGCACACAAGTTCAATCTCCCTGTCCAAACTGTAATCGAACCAATTACAGGGACTCCACTTGAAAACGAAGAACAAAACAAAAGAATTGTTGCCGTATTAGAAAATCCCAAAACCGGCAAAATATTCACGCTCAATTGGGGAGAAGCACTCGGTGGACATCTTTTGATAGGTGGAGGTGTGGACGAAGACGAAGATCTCGTTGAATGTGCTCGACGTGAAATTTTGGAAGAAACAGGATATAAAAATGTTGAATTCGTGGCACAGTCAGAGACAATTCATCATCATTACCGCGCTCACTCCAAAAACGTTAATCGAAATATCGAAGCGACAGGATTTTATTTTACACTTATTGACGAAGAACAAGTGGAACAAAAACTTGAAGAGAATGAAAAAAATAAATTTACCATTGAGTGGATGGATAAAACTGAATTATTTTCAAAAATAAAAGATCCTCTCCATTCATATGTTTTCAAAAAATTCATCAATGGACATGTTCACGAAGATGCCGGTATCCTTACTGGATCAGGAGAATTTGATGGTATGACTTCCGAAGAAGCCAAAAGTAAAATCACCTCAAAGTACGGTGAAGTCGCAACAACATACAAACTTCAAGACTGGTCCGTTTCGAGACAACGATATTGGGGATGTCCAATTCCTATGATTCACTGCGCAACATGCGGAACTGTTCCTGTCCCTGAAAACCAACTCCCAATCCAACTTCCCGAAATGGAAAAAATTGAAATGAGAGATGATGGGAAATCTCCACTCGCACACAATACTGAGTGGATGACTACGACTTGTCCTACATGCAGAGGAGTCGCAACACGAGAAACAGATACACTCGATACGTTCGTGGATTCAAGTTGGTACTACACTCGATATGTTGATTCATCAAATGGCTCACAATTCGCTTCCAAAGAACAGTTGGCTACATGGATGCCTGTTGATTTTTATTCTGGAGGAAGTGAACATACGACCAGACACCTTTTGTATGCACGATTCGTATACAAAGTAATGCATGACCTGGGACTTGTTCAGCAATCAGAACCTTTTTTAAAGCGTAATAATAGGGGATTAATTCTTGGTCTTGATGGAAATAAGATGAGTAAATCAAAAGGTAATTTTATTAATCCTGATGAACTTGTCAAAAACGTAGGAGCAGATGCCGTGCGTGCATATCTTGCATTTATTGGGCCCTATAACGAAGCAGGGAGCTATCCATGGGACCCTAATGGAGTTGTAGGAATACGCAGATTTTTGGAACGGGTAAATGAATTGGCTGACACTATTTCTGAAACTGATTCCCAAGAAGCACTTGTTGCACTTAATACTATGCTTTCTCAAATTACCTATGACTTCGAACATCTTAAATTGAACACTGCACTGTCAAAACTTATGATTTGTGTAAATGTACTTGAAAAAAATGCTTTCTCTCAAAAAACTTTTACTGCTCTATTGATCGTACTTGATACATTTGCTCCACACCTTGCTCAAGAATTATGGTCACAGATAGGTGGGAATGGCTACATACACAGCCAAACTATTCCTCAGGTTGACCAGATAGTGCTCAAAAACCAGCTCATAAAGATTGCGGTTCAAGTAAATGGTAAGACACGAACAGTGCTTGAAATAGCTCCTAATACAGGTCAGGAAGAAATTATGAGTTTGGTCAAAAATTCTCCTGAAATTATCAAGTGGATCCAAGGAAAAACTGTTCTTAAAGAA
This sequence comes from Minisyncoccota bacterium, assembly GCA_043720795.1. Taxonomy (GTDB): domain Bacteria; phylum Patescibacteriota; class Minisyncoccia; order Phycocordibacterales; family JAACPR01; genus JAULZV01. The sequence continues at coordinate 2,710 of JAYSRX010000029.1, forward strand.
ATTTATGTACCCCAAAAATTAGTCAGTTTTGTAGTGGTTGAATAGTCAAAAGAACATGTATGCACAACTGTAGATAAACTATTTGACATATTCTAGAAATGTGCTAATTTGAATATAAGACATTCGTGTATTTTACTAAAATACCATTTAAAGTTTACCCATCGTATGATCAAACTATCATTTCAACCAAAACAAATAACCAAAAAGTTGGTAAAGATATTACCTCAGAGATCTCAAGACGTAATTACAAAACGTTATGGTATTGGTATTTCATCTGACCACATGACACTCGAGGCTATTGGGAAAGAATATGGTATTACACGAGAACGTGTAAGACAGATCGAAGAGAATTCTCTTGCAACAATCCGTAAATCAGAAGAGTTCAAAAAAACTCAGGAGATTTTTACTGAACTTCATAATCTTATTGTTGAAATGGGAAGTCTTGTCTCTGAAATCGAACTTCTTGATTATCTATCAAAGAATGAAAGTGTACGGAATCACCTCCACTTCCTTCTTGTTTTGGGAAATGAATTCAAAAAATCAAAAGAAGACGATCACTTCAAGCACAGATGGCATGTAGATGCACAGATTGCTGAAAAAATCGAAACAGCAATTCGAACCCTCTACAAAGAAATGACAAAAGATGCACTCATCTCAGACTCAGATATTTCTGAGTCACTCCTCAAGTATCTTGAAGGTGTTTCACCTGAATACAAAAAAGAAGAAATTATCCGACGATGGCTCAATATTTCCAAAAAAATTGGACGTAATCCACTCGGAGAATGGGGAAGAGCCGAATCACCAAATATCAACGTAAAAGGAATTCGAGACTACGCATTCTTAGTTATCAGACGACATGGATCACCTATTCACTTCCGAGAAGTAGCAGAGCAGATCAACAAGCTATTTGATAAAAAAGCGCATGTTGCGACTTGTCACAATGAATTGATCAAAGATGCACGTTTCGTACTCGTGGGACGAGGGTTATACGCACTTACAGATTGGGGTTATGCTTCAGGTGTTGTTCGTGATGTTATCCGAAATATCATTACTAAGCATGGACCACTTACCAAGGATGAAATCATTGCAAAAGTTCTCAAAGAACGATATGTAAAAGAGAACACTATCTTGGTGAATCTTCAAAATCAGAAGACATTCAAAAAAGACAAACAAGGAAAATATACTGCTGTATAAGCCACTTTTAAATATTTTTTTTGTGATAGAATAATCACATAATGAATATTAGTTTTTTAGAATTACTTGTAACTGCTTTTGATTATGTTCTCTTCCTTGTTCCTGTAGCTGTGCCGGTTTTTATTATGTATCTTCTTTTTGATGTGTATGTATCATACAACCGTAAGAAGTACCATAACTCACTCCAATGGACTCTTCTTGAGGTCATTCCATCTCCTGATAATGTAAAATCACCGGCAGCGATGGAATTATTTTTATTAGCACTATTTCAAACAGGAGGAGAGAGTACATGGATTGATCGTTGGGTAAAAGGTAAAGTTCGAACATGGTTTTCACTCGAAATCGTTTCACTTGGAGGGAAGATCAGATTTTATCTCTATTGTGAAAGTAAGCTCAAAAAATATATCGAATCTCAATTGTATGCACAATATCCTGGTGCAGGAGTTCGTGAAGCCGAAGATTACGCAGGGAAGTTCACTTCGACTGATTATGACATGATGGTAGCCGAATTGGCCTTATCAAAAGCAGATCCTTATCCGATTAAGACCTATGTAGACTATGCTCTCGACAAAGAACAAGAGGAAGAATTCAAGATTGACCCTATTACACCAGTACTAGAATTTTTCAATACGATTCCAGAAGATAATTACGCATGTATCCAGATAATTGTACGAGCTCATAAAGCAGAAGATCACGATCCAACCAAAACATTCCCAAGTTTTTCCAAAAAAATCGACAATTGGAAGGAAACGTCAAAGAGCGAAATAAAGAAAATAAAAGAAGAATCATTTATTGATGTCGAAGAAGGTGGGGTAAAGAAAAAACAGAACGTTCAGACCGAAAGTCAGAAACGGGTTATCTCAGCTCTTGATCGAAGTACAACCAAATTCGCATTCGATACCGGTATTCGATTATTGTATATCGGAAAAAAGAATGCCTTTGCAAACAATTTCGGAATGCTTATGGGAACATTCAAGCAATACAATTCAGGCGAGCTCAATAGCTTCAAACCTCGAATTACGACAAGTTTTGATTATCCCTGGCAGGATATGTTTGGCAAAAAAGTAAAGAAGATGAAAGAAGAGATGCTTGACGCATACCAAGTACGTGATTACTTCTGGAAAGAAGATTACAAAAAGCATGATCGACCATATTTTGTTTTAAATACCGAAGAATTAGCCACCATCTATCACTTCCCAGGTATGGTTGCACAGACTCCTTCACTTAGTCGTGTTGATTCTCGAAAAGTTCCACCACCTGATAACCTTCCAATCTAATGAAAAATCCACTCCATCAAAAAATATTTATATTCGTATCACTGCTTGCGCTTGGTTGGGTAATTCTTACATCGTCTCCACTCAGTTTCAAAGAAGACACGATTGTTACCATTGCAAAGGGTGATAGTGTCAAAATAATTGGTCAAAAACTCAAACAGGAGGACATAATCCAGTCTGAATCTTTTTTTACAAACCTTGTAATCTTCTTTAATCTAGATAGTAAGATAGTTGCAGGGGACTATGTATTCAAAACAGATCACAACCTTTTTGAAGTTCTCAAGCGGATATCTCGAGGTGAATATGGTATTGAAGTAAAGCGAGTGACTGCAATTGAAGGACTGACTGTTACTGAGATGGCAAAACTTTTCAACCAAGAATATTACAAAATATCAGAAGAAGATTTTTTGACAGAAGCATTGCCTTACGAGGGATATCTTTTCCCTGATACATATTATTTTGCTGAAAATGTCTCACCTTCCGAAATTATCAACAAGATGAGAACTACCTTTGATGAAAAGATAGCTGAAGAAAAAAATATTCTTAATTCTACAAGATCACTTAAAGATATTGTAATCATGGCATCAATTATTGAAAAAGAAGCAACTTCCGAATCAATGCAGGAAGTATCGAACATCTTGTGGCATCGAATAGATATCGACATGCCACTTCAGGTAGATGCAAGTTTTGTATACGAACGTAACAAACATACTTTTGAACTTTCACTCGAAGATCTTGCCGAAGATTCGCCCTATAACACCTATATACGTAAAGGACTAACGCCTACACCCATCTCTAATCCAGGATTACAAGCTCTCAAAGCAGCCTCTTTTCCAGAACCTACTGAGAATCTTTACTTTTTGACAGGACATGATGGTGAGATGTATTATGCCAAAACTCTAAAAGAACATGATGCAAACAAGCAAAAGTATCTTACAACCGAATAAAAAAGTACTTGTCGGCATATCAGGCGGTGTGGATTCGTCTGTATCTGCAATTCTACTCAAAGAAGCAGGGTATGAAGTGGAGGGAGTTTTTGTCAAAGTATGGCAACCTGATTTTATCGAATGTACATGGCGCGAAGAGATGAAAGATGCGATGCGTGTATGTGCACGACTTAAAATCCCTTTTCGCTTTCTTGATTTGGAAGAAAAATACAAAACACATGTTGCTGATTATATGATCTCCGAATATCAAGCAGGACGAACACCTAATCCTGATGTTATGTGTAACACGCATATCAAATTTGGATTTATGTATGACTTTGCCATACAACAAGGGTTTGAATATGTAGCAACAGGGCACTACGCCCAAAATATAGGCTCACAACTACACCGTGGGACAGATACGAACAAAGATCAAAGTTATTTTTTATGGAATATCAAAAGCTCTAAATTTGCCCACATACTTTTTCCAATTGGGAATTTGACCAAAAACGATGTACGCAAAATTGCAGAGAAACATAATTTATTTACTGCAGAAAAAAAAGACAGTCAAGGGTTATGTTTTATTGGTCCTGTAGATATGAAATCTTTTTTAAAAAAGCTAATCACGACTACTCCTGGAAATGTCTATTCATCAGTTGGTGAAATAATCGGTACCCATGATGGTGTTGAACTGTATACAATTGGAGAGCGACATGGATTCACTATTTTTCCTACACATAAACAAACAGATGAGAAGCCATTGTTTGTAATTAATAAAGATATTCCGAAAAATGCTCTTATTGTCGGTACTCAATCTTCCCCAATCAAGAGTGTTATAATTACATCAACAAGGTTTCATTCTCATGTACATACAGGTCCAATTGAAGTACAGTTTAGATATAGACAAAAACCAATCGCAGCTCATTTGATACATCAAAGTGGTGTATATCAGATTCAATTTACAGATGAAAAGCCCTTGTTTATAGCACTCGGTCAATCGGCCGTTATCTATCAAGGTAATCATTGTATCGGAGGAGGGATAGTAGAAGCTCTTATTTCTTAGTAAGAATATATAGTGATATAATGAATGTATGAAAAAAACAATCATAACAATCGTATCATTAATAGTTTTATTGACTGTAGTTTTGTACGGATATGAGTTTATTTTTAAAAAACCAGTGATCACTTCTCCGACTATTGACCAGAATGAAGAAATTCCACTTCAAGCCTTGGATGTCAAAGAACAGTACATAGATTCAGAATATACATTCGTAGGCAGGATACCAGTTCCAACACCTTGTCACACTCTTGTTTCAAAAGTTCAACCTACTGCACCTGGAGTATTTCAAATTCAGGTGACAATAACACCGCCTGCACAAGGTATTATGTGTGCTCAAGTTGTCACTGATAAAGATTTTAAAGTTTCATTTGATGCTCCTGAAGGCATTGAAGTAACTGCACTTCTTAATGGCGTTGTATATGATCTCAATAGATTCATCATTCCAGAAGGTGAGAATATCGATACTTTTGAATTGTTTATAAAAGGATAAGTATGCCTGATCTCGTCATCATAAAAAGTAATGGTCAAAAAGAACTATTTGATCCCAAAAAACTTATACGTTCACTACAAAATTCAGGTGCAGATCAAGAAGAGGTTGATCAAACAGTAAAATATGTTCTAACAAAACTCAAACCAAGCATGTCTACTGGAGATATATACGCACTTGCGTATAGAACTCTTAATAGTTATAAGAAAAGAAATCCCAATGCTATTAAATATTCTCTCAAGCGTTCAGTTATGGAACTTGGACCAACTGGATTTCCTTTTGAAAAATTTGTCGCACGAATTTTTAATCAACTTGGATATGAATGCAAGACAGGAATCACTATTCAAGGACATTGTATAGAGCATGAAATTGATATTTTTGCCTATAATACAGAAGAAGTTATATGTATGGAAGCCAAATTCCATAATGAACCTCATCTCAAATCAGATGCCAAAGTTGCACTCTATGTAAAGGCTCGATTCGATGATCTTATTGGTCAAAAGATAAAAATAGGGGACGATCACCGTGCCATTACCAGAGGTATTCTTGTTACCAATACAGGTTTTACAGATACAGTATCTCAATACGTATCTTGTCTTGGAGCTTTTGAAATCATGAGTTGGAACGGTCATGAAGAAAAAAGTATCCTGAGATATATTGAGAAATATAACCTGTATCCAATTGGTGTGATTCCTGAGTTGAGTAAAAAAGAAATTGAAAGTCTGGTCGAATTAGATATTCTTTTATGTACTGATCTCAAAAATAATCAACACGCAATGGATAAAATTGGAATTAAAAAATCTAAACAACAGTTAATACTTGAGACCATTGAATCTATTTGCAATTGTTAAAAAATAAGCTACATTGGATGCTATGAAACACATGGAGGTACGAGCAAAAATAAAATCTTTTATGATTGCAAAACAATTTGCGTTTATTGATTCTGCTTCGCTTGTACCAGACAATGATCCTTCTGTACTTTTTACTACAGCAGGAGTTCAACCACTCGTACCATATATCAAAGGAGAAAAGCATCCGCTTGGTAATCGAATTGCCAACCTTCAGAAATGTATTCGAACTCAAGACATCGAGGAGATTGGAGATAAGACGCATGATACATTTTTTGAAATGATCGGATACTGGTATCTTGGAGCAGAAAGTGCGCTCGAATTCTCTTCGATAAAACAAGCAGGAGTCCAGACGAGTTACGATCTCTATTTTACAGAAAAAGGTTTTAATTTCGATATCAATAAAGCCTACATTACATGTTTTGCAGGAAATGAATTTGTTCCCAAAGACAAGGAGACAGCTTCGTATTGGATGGAACTTGGAATACCGAGTGAGAGAATTTTATTTTTAAAAGAAAACTGGTGGTCTACTGGATCAATTGGTCCATGTGGTCCAGATAGTGAGATTTTTTATAACGTATCAAGTGAAGACCTAGGAGACATGACGCTTGAACAATTTTTGAAAGCCGACGAAGAACAAAAAATTGTTGAAGTAGGGAACACAGTGTTCATGCTTCACAACAAGACCGAGAATACTCTCGAAGATCTTCCACAACAAAACGTTGATTTTGGTGGAGGACTCGAACGAGTCATCATGGCTTCACAGGCTGTTGATTCTATCTTTGATACTGATCTGTTTTTGCCTGTATATTCTTTCTTGAAAGAAACATCCAAGATTGAGAACATCAAAGCAACTCGAATTGTGGCCGACCATTTACGAACATCCGTTCTTATTTTAAGTGAAGGTGTAGCACCCTCCAATACCGCACAAGGGTATGTCCTCAGGCGGTTGATTCGTCGTCTGTATCGATACGCTGATGTACTAGGTCTTACAACACAAGATCTCCAGGTTGCTGTTACTAAAATTTTTGAAATATACGAATCTGTATACGATCTTACTGCCAAAAAAGATTTTATTTTGTCTGAATTGGAAAAAGAAATCAACAAGTTCAAAAATACACTGAGTGCAGGAATAAAGAATTTTGAAAAGATCCTTTCACAAGGAGAAATCAGGTCAAAAGATATTTTCAACCTTTATACAACGTACGGATTTCCTCTTGAACTTACATATGAGCTTCTTGATGAAAAGAAAATTGCCTACAACAAGGAAGAAATCGAAACCGAAATCAATGCACATAAAACATCTTCCAAAACTGCGGCAGCAGGAATGTTCAAAGGTGGCCTTGCCGGTAATTCGGAAATAGAGACCAAGTACCATACAGCAACACATATTCTCCATACAGTGCTCCGTAACATGTTCGGCACTACCGTAGAACAAAAAGGGAGTAATATCAACACTGAACGGATGCGTTTTGACTTTTCTTTTGTACGTCCACTTACTCAAGAAGAAGTCACGCATGTCGAACAGGAAGTAAACCGGATAATCTCTCTTAACCTTCCTGTTACACGATATGACACTTCGTATACACAAGCCAAAGACATGAATGCCATTGGACTGTTTGGTGACAAATACGGCGACGTAGTATCTGTATATCAGATTGGAAAAGACGAATCTGCATTCAGTACAGAAATTTGCATGGGTCCTCATGTCGAATATACTCAGACCATTGGAGAATTCAAAATTTTAAAAGAAGAATCTTCTTCTGCAGGAATTCGAAGAATCAAAGCCATTTTATCTTAGAGTGTCATCACTACGGACAATTAGTGCGTCATTCCCACGAAGGCGGGAATCCAGTCCATTTTTAGGACTCTCATATTCACGTTGTGTAACGATTATTTATTATTGTTCTCTGAAAATGATTGTGTAGTATAAGTGATCCTAGATCCCTGCCTTCACGGAGATGACGAGCGTCAAACATCCTTCGCGGGAATGACGACACATGATACAATATTTACATGTCGTTTTTTAGTTCAAAGTCCAAACACACTTTTGTATTGTCAGTGTCACTCAAAAGTTCATCGATTGATTTTCAACTAATCAAATCAATTGACGGTGCCAAAAAAGAAGTTCTTTTTGCAGAGCGTAAGATAATACTTTTAGAGAATTCTCAGGACCCTCAACTTTACACAACTCAGTGTGTAAAAGAACTCTCAACTCTCTTTCAAAAGAATTGTACAAAAATAAAGCAACTCTCACATGGAGGTATTCTTCAAATGCACATTATCCTTTTTGCACCATGGTTTACTTCTGCAATTTCTTCAATTATCCAAAAAGAACAAGTGACTATTGATGCAAATTTCCTTACCAAAAAACTAGCCAACCTTAAAGCAGACGAAAACCTTCGTAATCTTGAAAAACGAATAATCAAAATTCAGGCAAACGGATACACATTGACCGAACTCACACACGAGAAATGTTCGAATATTTTTTTGAGTGTATATTCGAGCTATGTTTCTGAACATATTCATAGTCTCTTCATGGATGTTGTAAAAAAATATCTTCCAGAATTCAAACATGTCACATATACCACAAGTCCTTTATTAATTCTGGACAATATTAAGCGCTTCATGATTAAAGAAGATAACGTGACCTATATCTATATCGGAGAGGAAATAACCGAAGTAGGAGTCATAGAGGATGATTCACTTGCTCATTTTGCTACTTTTCCTGTCGGCAAACATGATTTTCTACGTGAAATCCAGACTCATATCCTGACATATGATTACGACATGCTTTACCAAAAAGAAATTCAAATAAAATCACAGTCTCAACAAGAGAATTTTAGATTACTCCAACAAAAATGGGCTGGTTCAGTCGTAGGATCACTTGAGTTGTTTAATAAGAATGTACCAAGTAAGATTTTAATTATTGCCGACACCAAAACCAAAGAGTTCTTTACAAACGTCCTCCTTACTTCCATAAAAGAAAATCCTCAGAGCATTCTCAAAAATAACAGGATAATTAACTTTGATATATCCCTTTTAAAAGATATAATTTCATATAAGACTCCTTTAGGAGAAAATGAATTAGATTTGAAATTAGAGGCTTTAATTTAAAATACAAATATTGATATGAAAAAAAACTTTTTACAGGATGTGATACCAGCAAGTCAAAAACGGTCAATCAGAGATATTCCACTACCATCACATCAAAAAGAACGATTGTTGGTTTCCAAAAAAACACCCCCTGTAAAAACATACACAGAAGAGAAAGTGTCCAAAACGTATGAACCGATAAGAACTTCTGATTCACCCTATGACTTAAAAAAAGAAGACCACTCAGTGTTTGAAACTAATCAGCTGCATTATGGCAATCAAAAACTATCTACATTTGATTCAGAATCCGAATCATCAGAGATAACATCACAAACATTTATTACGAAAGAGCCCCTTATCCCAACATACAAAAAATCTAAAAAAACAATCATGAAAAAAATAATAGTAGGTGTATTATTGGGTATAATAGTGTTTGCAGGGTTTCTTCTGTCCCGAACCCAAGCAGTTATCGCAGTTCATTCCAAAAAAAGCACAGAGGAAATCAACGTGATTATTCCTTTTGATTCAAAAACCCCTCTTGTAACAAAAACACAGATTACCAAGACGCTTTCAAAAACTCTTACTGCAACTGCTGAACAGCAGGTTGAAAAACAGGCGAACGGACGCATCAAAATTATCAATGCACACAAGGAGACTTCACAAGAATTAGTTAAAAACACACGATTCCAAACTCCAAATGGTTTGGTTTACCGAATAAAAGACTCAATTGAAATTCCCGGGTATACAATGTCCGGTTCAACAATCGTCCCAGGAATCCTCGAAGTTGAAGTGTATGCAGACAGTGCAGGAGAAGAATACAATATCTCTAATACCAAGTTCACTATCCCAGGATTTGCAGGACGAGAACAGTTTGACAAAATCACTGCCGAAACAGTAACCAATATAACTGGTGGATATATTGGAATTCGAAAAGTAGTATCGGACGATGAAAAAGAAAAAGCTCAGGAGGAAATGGAATCTGAGCTCAAAACTCAAATTGAACAGACTGAAAAAGAGTCTGCAGAATATGTGATTGTTCCAGATCCACAAACTCTCTTGTACGGAGAACTTCAAGACAAAGCCGAAGATAATTCAGTTATCTTAACCCTCTCTGCTTCTGTAGATGCCTATTCATTTGTAAAAAAAGATCTCTTTAATTTCTTTGGGCAAAATAGTATAGAAGGTGCACTTCCTTCAGACCAATTCACTCTTGATGGAAAAACATTGATCTACAATATCCAAGATGACACTATTCATATCAATGGTTCAACAGTAATTACATGGATAACTGACATGGAAAAACTTAAGAGTGATTTTGCTGGTAAAAAGAAGAGTGAGATTGCTCCAGTCATTGATTCTTATCGTTCATTTGACAAGACTGACGCTAAGCTCTCACCATTTTGGAAGACACGATTTCCTTCAGATTCAAGTAAAATAGAAGTTGTTATAGAAGAATAATTGACAAAAGCCCTAACTATTGATAAAAAAAGCTATGCAAAGTAAAGAAGAAACAGTAAAAGGAACAGTGATCGAGGCTATGCCCAACACGCTTTTTCGTGTACTCGTAGGAGGAGAAAAAGAAGTTATCTCATATTTGTCCGGCAAAATGCGCATGCACAAAATCCGAGTACTTGTAGGGGACAACGTAGAAATTCTCGAAGAACCTTATGGAGGAAAGGCACGAATCGTAAAACGACTTTAATTAGCTTTATTCTTTATACCTATTTTCACAGGTATAGACTTTACAAACATTATTTCTTTTGATACACTAGCCTAACAAAAATGAGAATACAAGGTATAACAATTCCAGACGACAAACAGCTTGAGTTTGCACTCACTGCTATTTACGGTGTAGGGCGGTCACGAGCAAAAGCTATACTTTCAAAAGTTGGCATTGAATCAACCAAAAAACCAACTGATTTGTCAGCTGATGAAGAAAACAAAATTCGAGAAGTTATTGAAAAAATAAAGATTGAAGGTGAACTCAAGCGAGAAGTATCTACAAACATCAAACGGATGAAAGATATCGGATCATACAAAGGGAGCCGACATAACAAAAAATTACCAGCACGAGGACAACGAACAAAGACCAACTCTCGAACTGTCCGAGGCAACGTCCGAAAGACCATGGGTTCTGGACGTAAGTCAGTTGAAAAGAAATAATAATATTGTATGGGCAAAAAACGAATTGTAAAAAAAGGAAATGACTCTTCAATGAAGTCAGGAGCAGGTAAAAAACTTCCACGAAAAAAACTCGATTCTGGAATTTTGTATGTTCAATCTACTTTTAATAACACAAAACTCCTTCTTACAGACCTCAAAGGCAACGCAATCTGCGCAGCTTCATCAGGAGGACTTGGCTTTAAGGGTGCCAAAAAAGGGACTCCTTTCGCGGCGTCCAAAGCAGCTGAGGAATTAGCTGAAAAAGCAGAGAAGCTTGGTCTTAAAGAAATTGATGTGATTGTTAAAGGAGTTGGTTCTGGACGAGAATCATCAATCCGAGGATTCATCTCAAAAGGAATTCTCATCAAATCTATCAAGGATAGGACTCCTGTCCCACACAACGGCCCACGACCACCTAAGCCTCGACGGGTATAGAACGCATTTATCAAATTATATATAAAGATTGAGTTATGAAAATTGGACCAAAATATAAAATTGCACGAAGACTTGGAGCTGCTGTGTTTGAAAAGACACAAACAGCCAAGTTTAGTCTCAATGAACAAAAGAAATCAAAGAACCTACGACCTAAAAAGCGGAATTCTTCTGTATTTGGACAACAACTTCTTGAAAAACAAAAAGCTCGATTTACATACTGTGTAACAGAAAAGCAATTTAAAAACTACGTAAAAAAAGTAATTGAAACTTCTAAGACTAATCAATCAGACCTTCTATATAAGTCTCTAGAACGAAGACTCGATAATGTTGTACTTCGATCAGGCTTCGCCAAAACCAGGCCGCTCGCACGACAAATGGTATCTCACGGACACTTTACAGTGAACGGAACTCGTGTAAATATTCCTTCATATAATGTTAAAAAAGGAGATGTTGTAGCTCTACGAGAAGGAAGTAAAGCAAAAACTCTTTTTGCTGAAACAGAAAAAACTCTCAATGAAACAGCTTCTCATTCTTGGCTCAAAGTAAACGCCAAAGATCTTTCTGTAGAAGTTACTGGTGATGCCGTATATGCCCCGACCGAATTACATTTCGATCTGAATTCAGTAATGGAATATTACAAAAAATAAATTTTAAATAACATACACAAGTATTATGACTGAACAAAATATTGCAATTCCATCAAAGCCAAAAATCGTATCCGAAGAACATTCAAAGGGTATTTACGAAATAGACGGCCTATATCCAGGATACGGTCACACGCTTGGTAACTCACTTCGACGAATTATTCTTTCATCACTCCCTGGAACAGCTATTACAGAAGTGAAGATTGAAGGAGTAGGACACGAATTTTCAACAATCGAAGGTGTAAAAGAAGACGTTATTTCAATCATCCTCAACCTCAAAAAAATCAGATTGTCTATGAACAACCACGATGCAATGAAAGTTGAACTCCATATCAAAGGTCCTAAAAAAGTTACCGCTGCAGACATTACAACTCCATCTCAAGTAGAGATCGTCAACAAAGATCAGTATCTTTTTGAAGTTACAACAAAGACAGACATCAAAATTGAACTAAAGATCGAAAACGGAATTGGATATGTTCCAAAAGAAATTCTACAGAAAGAAAAAGTTGAAGTAGGAACTATTGCACTTGATGCTATTTTTACTCCAATAAGGCGAGTGAATTACGAATCCGAAAACATGCGAGTTGGAGATCGAACTGATTACAACCGACTTCGAATCACAATTGAGACAGACGGTACTATCACTCCAAAAGAAGCCCTAGAGCGATCAATCACAACCATGAT
>JAYSRX010000030.1:0-1839 GCA_043720795.1 Minisyncoccota bacterium
ATATTCAACAGGATCTTCGATTGTTGAAATGTTCACATCAGGAGTGTTAAGAATATCAAGAAGTGTGTAGAGTGTTGTAGATTTTCCTGAACCAGTTGGACCAGTTGTGAGGATTAGTCCTGTTTTTTGTTTGAGTCCGTTATGAAGTGTCTCCAATCCTTCTCCGTGAAATCCGAGTGATTCGAGATTGAAGTGTCCTCCTCCTTCTCGAAGTACACGCATTACAGTTTTTTCTCCGTAATAAATTGGAAGAATAGAAACTCGAAAAGAAACTTTTTCTCCATCAAGTTCGATCTTGAATCGTCCATCTTGTGGAAGTCGTTTTTCATCAAGCTTAAGACTCGCAAGAACTTTGATACGAGCGGTGATAGAAAGTGCACTCTTGCGTGGAAGTGTCATGGCATCATGCAAGATTCCGTCGATTCGATATCGAACGATAACTTGATTCTCGAGTGGTTCGATATGGATGTCGGAGGCACTTTGTAAGATCGCATGCTTGAGAAGTGTATCGACGATTCGTACAACTGGTACATCTTCTGCAATTTTTTTGAGATCAGCTTCTGATTCGATGTTCGTTGATTCTTCAAGAACTTTGAGATCCCCCATTTCAGTTTTGATAATGTCTCCGAGATCAGCTTTCAAACTTTTTTGATAACTGAGCAATGCTTTTTTCATTGAAGCAGTAGAAGTAAGTCGTGGTTGGATTTTGAACCCTGTTTTTTTCTTGATGAAATCTATCGCGTTGAGATCGTCAGTATCAATCATTGCAACTTCAAGAGAATTGCCATCTTTTTTGTACGCGATGATGTTGTGGTTACGTGCAATGGGTTCAGGAATAATAGTCAAAACCTCATACGGGATTTTTTCTGATCCAATATCAATGTATGGAATACCAATAATGTATGCCTGCACTCTTCGTAGGTCATCCTCGTCAATTTTTGCTTTGCTTACAAAAAAATCTCCGATGTTACCGAATGCAGTTGGATTTTTTTCCAATTCTTTTTCTGCTTCTGCAATTTCATCCTTACTTACAAGACTCGAGTCGAGTAAAAAACTTTTCAGTTTGTCGTTTTCAATATACATGTATAAAAATTATATCATCAAAAATTAAATTTAAGTTGTCATCCCTGTGTAGACAGGGATCCAGGATCACTAAATTCTCAAAAATATATTCTCCGAAACTTTTCACATCACTTTCAATCTCTGTATTTTTATCCTACTCTCACTTTTTTAAAAGTCCTCGGGTCACTTCGTTCAACCAGACATTTTAAAAAAGTGAAAGTAAAAGAAAATACCTAGCTCCGACCTATGTATTTAATACAACTCACTATGTGTCCCAATTTTTATAAATAAAACAGTATCAGTATCTAAAGACTGATAAACTGCTCGCATATCACTAGAAATATTTATACTAAAACACCCAAAGTACTTTCCTTTGAGTTTATGTTTGTTGAGTTGTGCATTGTGAGGATCTTGTGCGAATAACTTTATTCGAAGATCAATTTGATTCTGTATATTTAAAGAAAATTTACTATAAGTTTTTTTGAATGTGTTTGAAAAAACAAGAATCATGATTTGAGCCACTTAATTGCATCATCAACATTATCAAATGCAGGAGAAATACCAATTCCCTTTTTGGCATCCGCACTGATTTTCATGATCTCTTTCCAAACACTGTCCTTAATCTGTGGTTCGAGAGATGCAGTAAATGTCCCGCTTCTGACGAATTCTCGAAGTTGAGAATTGATTATCGTAGATAAAGGAACACCAATCTCTTCGGCGAGCAGTTGGGCCTTTTCTTTTACATCCTTGTCTATTTTGGTGTGGAGGGTTGTTTTC
>JAYSRX010000031.1:0-15428 GCA_043720795.1 Minisyncoccota bacterium
GCTGCACTTGGAGGGTTGTTACTCGCTTTTTCTGCCATCCTTATTCTTAATACTATTAATCCAAGTCTGACTCAGTTGAATATTAACTTTCCGAAGTTGAGTATGGCGAAGAGGACGGATGTACAAGGAACAGGCTTAAACATTGGAAATACACTTTCTCCATCACTAGTAAATGGTTGGTCTAAAGATCAAAATGGTAATTTTATAAAAAAACAAGCGGACGGTAGTACTTTCATTTCTACTCCTGACGGAAAAAGTTACACCAAAATGGCAGATGGCACAATTAGAGAAGGCTTCACAACAGCAACAGGAGCTCCAATTACAAATACACCTACAATTCCACCAGGAAGTGGTAAATCAGAAGAAGAAGTGCGAGCATATTTTTCTCAAAATGGAATTGGTATAAATGCTGCTGCCGGACAAACAAATGTCGCAGGACTAGGAGAAGCAGCAATGACAGGAGTTGTTAATCTTAAAAATGCTTCAGGAGCTCCAGTCACAATCACAGGAGGAACTGAACCTGGACACGCAACACATGGTATAGGTAAAGCGATTGTAGATCTCCGAAAAGACTCAACTCTAGATGCGTATATTATAAGCAATGCTCAATCAAGTTACCCACGGGGAAGTTATACTGAATATAAACACGCAAATGGTGCAACATATATGAACGAGGGTGATCATTGGCATGTCCAATATTAAAGACAGTGGGTAATTTTCACAAGAAATAAAAGTTTTTTGATATACTAAATACACATGAAAAAAATTATTGTTATTGTGCTTATTATTTTACTTATAGCTCTCGGTTTGTTTATGTTCCTTGGAAATGGAAAAGAGAAGATTCAAGACTTTTTTGCAGATGGAACAGACTTTGGTTCGTTCTTTGATGTAGAACCTCAATCTCAAAATGATTTTATAGAAACACCTCAAGTAACAGATCCTGTCCTAACAACAACTATAGATGGCAAGTTCGCCGCACCAATACTCCGACAAATTTCTTACGAACCTGTGTCTGGATATATGTTTTATGCAACAACATCGACAACAACCACAACTTCTCTTGGTCAAGATGGATTAGTTGTCACAACAAACACTATTTCAACAACCACCGCAATCAGATTTCAAGAGAGGGCTACTGGACACATCTATGATGTATTTGAGTTCATTTTTGCCCCACAGAAGGTTTCGAACATCACAACACAAAAGATATACAATACGATCTTTTCAACCAATCCTAATGTGTTTTTACACCAAACATTGGCATTTAATAACGAACAGATCCGAACGACCTTCAATAAGCTTATTATGAGCACATCAACCCCTCCCTCTTTGGCACAGAGTGATCTTTCTGCAATTGTAACTGACTTTGTGTATAACATACCTGCCAACAAGCTCATATATTCAATAGAACAAAACAACAATTCCAACATTTATACTGCAAATATTGATAAAACTGCCGAAAAACTGGTTACAACACTATCATTCAATGAGTTTTTGATTGATCCTATTAATGCAACAGATGTATTACTCACCACAAAAGCATCGCAAAGAATTCCTGGTTATTCATACATACTCAATACAACAACCGGTGCGTTTAACAAAATCCTTGGAAATATTCCCGGCCTGCTTGTAAAAGTAAGTCCTGATAAAAAATATTATATCTATTCACAGTCTGAACAGACTCGACCTTCAATCAGAATTTATAATACAACCACACAAACAACGAACTTGGTTGCACTCGATACAATCCCAGAAAAATGTATCTTCTCACAAGCAAATCCAAACGACTTGTATTGTTTTGGAGCATTGACCTACCGAGGTGCACAATATCCTGACGACTGGTACAAAGGAAAGATTTTTAATAGTGATTCATTATATAAAATTGATCTTTCAACCAACTATATTCAACAAATATATAACTTTGAAGTTGAGGGGTTATCATTTGATGCAATCAACCCACAACTGACATACAAAGATGGATTCTTACTATTCCAAAGTAAATATGACCTCACACTCTGGTCACTTGATATCAATAGAGTAAAGAACGAAGTGTTCTAGTTCTTCTTACTTTTGATTGTCTTTTTAAAATAGAGTTCCTGGAAGATTGCAAAGATGTTTCCTACTATCCAATAGAGTCCAACGACAGAAATAAAGCTATATGAAGCAACAGCTGTAATCACAGGAAGGATGTATTTCATTTGGAAATGAAGTCCTTTCATAAACTCCTGAGCGAACTGACCCTCTGGGAGTGACGAACTGTCTTGCTTTGGAAGTGAGAGTCTAATCTGGATAGATTGAGTAATCAATACAAGTAGAGCAATGAGGATACTTTTGTTGGCAACAAGATTAATAAATCCTAGAAACATAGTCTCAATTTGGGTAGGAACCGAAACAAACGAGTAGAGAAATCCTGTATTAATCACAGGAAGTCCTGAATTGGCAAAGATAAAATACAGAACAAGAATAACAGGAATCTGAACAAGAATAAGTAGAAGACTGGCAAATGGGTTAACTCCGTTTTCTCGATAAAGAGCAAGGGTTTTTTGACCAAGTTCTTGAGGATTATCCTTGTATTTCAATCGGATTTCTTTCAAAGCAGGTTCGAGATCTTTCATCATGAGTTGAGTTTTGATGGCTTTTTTGGAAAGTGGAAACAACACAATCTTTACGATTATTGTCAGAATAATGACCGCAAATCCAACATCAGCGTTTGGGAGAACATCTATAAGACCAACCAACACATTGTAGAGTGGCCGATAGAGCGTTTCAAAGAAAAGAGTTTTCATAGTTTTATATGTTCGAGGTTATCAAGTAAGTCTTTGTATTGTAAGTCTTTTACCCCAGAATTCAAAATACATACATAATCTGCAACAGGAAGTGTTGAAGATACTGTTTTGAGACCAGCGACAAACCTTCTTTTGAGATAATTTCGTTCAACAGCACGTTTGGATATCTTTTTTGAAACAACTACAGCAAACCTAGAGTATTGTAATTTGTTTGGGCGGGATTTTAAAATAAAAAGTGGGTTTTTTGCTGTTTTACCAAAATTAAATACCTCCTTGAATTCAGAGGTATGTAATCTAAAACGTTTCTTGAACATATATACTAACTAGACTGTCAGTTTTGACCGCCCTTTGGCTCGACGTCGCGCCAAGACCTTTCGTCCTGAGGTTGTTTCCATTCGCGCCATGAAACCGTGTGTTCGAGCTCTTTTTCTTTTTTTAGGTTGATATGTTACAGACATACTTTTTATTTAAATTGGTTATACACAACTTTTTAACATAGAAAGTAAATTTTAACAAGTTTTGATTTTGGCTGAGTGATATATAATCATGGACATGATATCCACATTTAACACTCAAACATTGTGGGATGACTCACTTAAAGAAATAGAGAGTTCTATATCTTCTGCTAATTTCAATACCTGGTTCAAAGAAACATTTCTCATAAAAATCGATGACGGTGTTGTGTACGTTGGTGTTCCGAACGCATTCATCAAAGACTGGATCGCCAAAAAATTCTATACAACAATTTTAAAAACACTTCGTGATCGAGAGGGGGCAATTCGTTCTGTTGATTTTATTATTGCAAAAATTGATAAAAAAAGACCTGAAACCAAAAAAGATCGAGCTGCGAAAGAAAGTAATAGTGCGCTTCCACTCTCAGAATTCGTTGTAAACAAAGACGATAATCTTAATCCTCGCTATACATTTGATTCTTTTGTTATTGGACCATTCAACGAACTGGCGTACGCAGCGTCTTGGGCTATCATCAAAAATCCAGGAGTTGTATACAATCCATTGTTCATTCATGGTTCAACAGGACACGGTAAAACCCATTTGATTCAGGCCGTTGGAAATCAAATCAAAATGAATTTTCAAAACAAGCGTGTGTTTTATCTTACGTCTGAAAAATTCATGCATGAATATATGTCGTCGATTCAAAATAACAAACTTCCCCTATTTAAAGAGAAGTATCGTAAATACGATGTATTAATAATGGATGATATTCAATTCTTGGCAAACAAAAAAAGTACACAGGAAGAATTGTTTCATTTATTTAATTCATTATATGAAAACAATAAGCAAATTGTCTTTTCAAGCGATGTTCATCCTAACTTTATTACAGGACTTGAAGATCGACTCAAATCAAGGTTCAGTCAAGGGATGATTATCGATATTCCACCACCAGATCACGAGTCTCGAATGCAAATCATAAAGAAAAAGTCAGCACTTTCTGGTATTTTTATAGAAGATCATGTTATAGATTTTCTAGCCGAAACAATAGAGGGGAACATCCGAGAGCTTGAAGGAGTGGTGAATCTTATTGCATGCCAAGCACAACTCAAAAACAAAGCTCTTACCATCCCCGAGATCAAAGAGCTCATCAAAAACACCACTAAACCCAAGAAAATGGTATCTGTTGCCGAACTCATCAAGCTTGTTGCTGAATTCTATGGACTTAATACAGAAAGCTTGTGTGACAAAACAAGAAGAAAAGAAGTTGTTCGACCAAGACAGATCGCTATGTATATTCTGAGAGAAGACTTTAATATTTCTTTTCCTACTATTGGAGAAAAGATGGGAGGAAGAGATCATACAACAGTTATTCACTCATGTGAAAAAGTTAAAAATGACCTCAAGTTTGACAAACTTCTTGAACAACAAATCAACGAACTACGTAACATTCTGTAACTGTACATAGTGGGGATAACTATGTGTATAACGTGTGGGAAAGCTTCTAAGAACAGCTTAATAGCTCAAGAACAAAAAGTGGGTAACTCAGTTCGTTTGCTCCAAAAAAAGTTTTTCCAAAAGTTATCAAGGTTTCTTCAAAAGAAATCCACAAGTAATCCACAGGTCCTATATCATAAATAGACCGAAGAATAAGGTATAATTTGACTTATCCAGTTATCCACCGCACTATATACATAATAATATATGAAAATAGAAATTAATAAGAACAACCTGCTCAGAGCTCTGACCAAGGCAGATAAGATCACTGGAAAGAATGTGAGTCTTGCTGTACTGCAATGTGTGATTATCAAAACTTTGGAAAACCAAATTGAACTTTCTGCTACTAATCTTGAACTCGGAATCAAATTATATATTCCAGCCAAGGTTGAACGAGCAGGTGAGGTCGCTGTCTCATCATCACTTCTAGTTTCATATCTTAATAACCTTGTTCAAGAAGAAAAACTCGTGTTGGAACATTCCGAGCAAACACTCAAGATTATTGGAACAAAGAGTGAAACACAGGTGAATACTTTTCCAAGTGCTGATTTTCCCACAATCCCAACTATTGAATCTGATAAAAAATGTATCATTGAATTACATGACCTGATTGATGGATTAAAATCTGTCTGGTATGCAGCGAGTGTGTCGAGTATTAAACCTGAGCTATCAAGCGTCTATTTGTACTCAGATTCAGGGGAACTAACTTTTGTAGCCACAGACTCATTCCGACTTGCTGAAAAGAAACCAGGGGCAAAAATAGAGGATTTTGAAAGTATTCTCATTCCACAACGGAATGTAAGTGAAATTATCCGTGTATTTGAAGGGTTTGAATCCAAAATTACAATGGTATTTGGTCAGAACCAAGTTTCGTTTGAAGTTGAAAAAGAAATTTATCTCGTAAGTCGCGTAGTCGATGGAGTTTTTCCTGACTATAAGCAAATTATTCCAAAGGAAAACAAGAGTGAATTATCTGTTTTGAAACAAGATTTAATTAATGCGCTCAAAATCTCTAATCTTTTTTCTGATAATTTTAATCAAGTGAAGTTTCATCTTGATGCTGAAAACAATATTTTTGAAATAACATCCAAAAATACCGAAAAAGGAGAAAGTCGAACTTCGGTACCTGCAAGTATTCGTGGTGAGTCTATTGATATTAATTTTAATCAAAAATACATCAGTGATTGTTTTGGTTCAATCAAATCAGAAAGCTTTCAAGTTTATTTTAATGGAGTAGGACGACCTATGGTAATACGAGGCGTGGGTGATGGTGGATTTATGTATCTCGTGATGCCCCTTAATAAATAGAATAAATAATGGAAATACGCTTTTTATTAGAAAAATACAAAAACCTTGGATTTTCTGAAAAAAGAATAAAAGAACTCACATTGGAAATATGTGAACAATATAAATTAATACTCACATCATCAGATGTGAGTATTAAGCAAACAGAGGTTAAAATTAATGTTTCTGGTTCGGCACGGGCGCATTTTGTGTTGGTGAAGAATCAACTCGAACAATCACTTCAGGAAGCTTTATCCAAAGAAGGGCTCAAAGTTTCCAAAATATATTAAAGCCCTATTAATCAATCTTGAATCTCACTGAATCTTTGTGGGAATTGCCTTCTGCATCAATAACCTCAACCTCTATCTTGTTATTTCCTCTCTGAGTAGCGTCTTTTTGACTTGGAATGAATGAATACACTCCTCCTTCTGGATTCAAATCACCGAGATATTCTCCGTTAAGAAATACTTTTCCTGATTTGATATCTGATCCAACAAGTGTTGCTGCTACAAAGAGTTCAAGGGTTTCGATATACTTTTCTCCGTCTTCAGGATTCAATATTTTAAGACTTACATTACCTGTTGGCACTTCTTCAAATGATTGTCCATTGAGCCATTTTTGAACGGGTTCTTCCCATAAGATGTATTGAGAATCCGAAGCTGGATTATTTGGAAATGCTCCAAGCGGATCACTTCTGTTTACCCAGTGGAGAATTTCATGAACTCCAAGTGGATTTTCCCAAATGCCTTTTATAACTGGTTTTGAATTAGAATCAATTGGTGTTGGGTCAATAAAGCTTGATGCAGGATATTTTACAATTGCCTTCTGCATGAATTCGTTCCACATTGGTGCAATAACGAACCCTGCAGTTTGGTTTTTGAGAATTGACCTGTTGTCGTTGTTTCCTGCCCATGCTGCCACAGAGATGTTGGGGGTGTATCCGACAATCCATGTGTCTCGATAATCGTTTGTGGTACCTGTTTTTGCTGCGACATCGATATCTCCGAAGTGTAGAGGGGAGTTGGATCCATAACCTGGTGTTCGTGCAACGTTATCAGAAAGAATATTTGAGATGAGTCGTGCGGTCTGTTCAGGAAGTACTCGGTACTCCTTATCTTCAAACTCTTCAAGTTTTTTACCATCATTGTCTTCAATCTTGAGCATTCCGGTAGTTGGATGCTTTACTCCATCTGCAGCAAATACTGCATAAGCACTAGCCATATCAAGTGGTCGAACTTCTCCACCTCCAAGTACGAGTGTGAGTCCATATTGTTTTGCATTTGTGAGTGTTTCTAGACCCATTTTTTTGGCTAGAGTAAGAGCATCTTCAATTCCTGCGAGGTAGAGTGCTTTTACAGCTGGGACGTTTCGCGATTGTGCGAGAGCGTTGCGAAATGAGATTGGTCCCAAAAACTTATCGTCATAGTTTTGTGGATTGTAACAACTTCCTCCAGAATAACAGGTCGTAGAGAATTCGGTCGGGAGATCAAACACAACAGTTTCTGGACGATACCCTTTATTGAAAGCTGCCGCGTAGATAATAGGTTTGATACTTGAACCTGGTTGCCGTGAAGCTGTTGCAATATTGAAGTTCCCGTCAATTTCTTCATCAAAATAATCTCGAGAGCCTACCATGGTGAGGATTTGTCCTGTGTTTGGATCTGTTACCACAATCGCTGCATTTTCTGCATCAAATTTAGCTTTGTTTATGAGTGCCCATTTTTTAACAATTTCTTCACCATCTTGTTGAAGATCCCAGTCGAGAGTGGTAATAACTTTTAAACCACCTTTTTCGACCATATCTGCTCCATATTTTTCTTCGAGAAGTTCTCGGATATACATAACAAAGTGGGGAGCTTTGATTCCATAATCCTCTTGTTTTTGGAACTCAACATTCGTTTTGATGGCTGCATTATATTCTTCTTGGGTAATAAAATTAAGAGAAAGCATTTCTCTGAGTACTTTGTTCTTTCGGGTTTCAAGACCATCCCTATGACTTCCATATGGGGAATAATATGTCGGGGCTTGGGGAAGAGCAGAAATATACGCGGCTTCAACAAGAGTCAGGTCTTTGGCGTCTTTTCCAAAAAACTTCCGACCAGCTTCTTGTACACCGTACACTGTTCCTCCATAAGGGATTTCGTTCAGATAGAGTTCGAGAATTTCATCTTTACTGAGTTTGGCTTCAAGCCTTGGTGCGAGAACCCATTCTTTTACTTTTCGTGAAATTTTCTTTTCACTTGTAAGAAGGGCGTTCTTGATAACTTGCTGGGTAATAGTTGAACCACCTTGTCCGCTGAGGAGATTTCCATCTTTGAGGTTAGTTAATACTGCACGCAAAATGGCTTTGGGCTCTACTCCATGATGAGTATAAAAATTCTTGTCTTCAATTGCGATTGTTGCCCACTTTACGTAATCACTGATTTCATTAAGAGGAACAACTGTTCGTCTGACGTTTCCATGCACGTCAAAAAGTACCACTTTACCTGTTCGGTCATAGATTTTGGTAGATTCGGAAACAACTCGACTTTCGAAATTGTTGAGATCTGGTAACCTGATAGTACTTAACCAGATAAAGAAAAAACCAAAAAAAACAAGTATTACCAAGCCTGCACTCAGGGCATATTTTTTGAAGTTTTTGTTGTTTGTAATTCGTGAAAGAAGAGTTTTGTTGTGTTGTTTTTGCATTGGGTAATTATAATGTATTTTTATAAAAAGTGTTGCTACTATACACAAAAAAACTGAAAACAAAAATACAAAATACATAACGACATACCAGTGTTTTTATTACTTAGCTCCGACCTGAGCAAATACAAACCTGTTCAAAATACAAAAATACTCTGAAATAATTTTTCCAGGGGACCTGTCGATTATGGCACCCAGCTGGAAGAATTATTTCAAAGTATTTTCTTTAGGCTCTAGACTAGCTAAGCACTAATTATCTCTGTTAATAATCTCAGTATATCACTCTTGTGATTGTAGCGAAATTCACATTCCTTGAGATGCAGAAGAAATGTTTTTCTTGAAACTCCATTAAATTTTGCAAGTCTTCTCTTGGAAAAACTCCAGAAGTTTTCAATACCATTCACATGTGTTCCTTTTCTATTTGAATATGTTTTTGAATGATTAATTCTTTTGTGCTTGTATCCATCTAATACCAGGCCATCATAACTCTTCCATTTGTCTGTATAAATAGTTGTTTCGTCTTTCTGTACCAAACGTCTGATAATCGGCAAAAGCTCTTGTTTAGAGGCGTTTTTAATGATTTGAGTGTACACTCTGCCATCTTCTCTCTTCTTGATACCAAAGACTGGTACTTTGTTTTCTGCACCTCGTCCTCTTTTTCTTCGATCCTTTGCGTGTATCTTTTTTCTTGGTCCTCCGAAGTATGACTCATCAAGTTCAATCTCTCCGCTCATCTGACCAAATTCCTGTTCTTGATATTCTAAGATCTTTTCTCTAAATTTTCCATACCAAAAGTTAGCAGTGTTTCGATTCACTTTGGCAAGTTTCCCTGCTTGAGTAGCTGATACATCTGCGACAAAACACTCAATTAATTTCTTGATTGTTGGTTTTCCAATTCGAGGCTTTCTTTGCAACATATTATCTAGTTTAGCATGAGCTAAGCTAGTCTAGAGCCTTTCTTTATTTTAAAAAGGTGCGCCCGAAGGGCGCACCTTTTGCTAAGGGCTAAGGGCTAATAGCAATTAGCCCGAACTCTAGAAATCGTCTTCGTCGCTAAAAAAATCTAATTCATCTTCCTCCTCTTCTGCAGCAAGGAGATCAAGCTCGTCTAGAATTTCTTCTTCTATTTCTGCCTCCTCCTCAATTTCACCTGCTTTTAAAATAATTGGCTTAAGCTCGTCTTCGTCAATTAGATCAAGTTCGATTTCTTCAAAAATACTATCATCGAGCAGTGCGTCTGCATTTTCGTGTTCTTCTAAATTTTCATCTCGTAAGTCGTCCATAAATTTTTATTACCAGTAATTGATGTACTATTTAATATCAAATATAAAAAAGTACGCAAGTGCCAGCGTTGTGTAAAACTATTGATTAATAGAATTGAGACACGTAATTCCAACGGCAATAGCGTCAAACTCATCATCAAATTTTATTTTGCGATCTATGTTTACAAGAAGCGGAATCATTTTTATAACTGCAGTCTTGTCACTTTTACCGTAGCCTGTCACACCAATCTTGATTGCTCCTGGTGTGTATTCAAAAATTTTCATGCCATAACTTTCGCACACGGCCATAATTACTCCTCGAACTTCAGCAACTTTAAGAGCCGTCTTTTGATTGTTGGCAAAAAAAAGTTTTTCAAGTGATCCTGTGTCAGGAGCGTATTCTTCGATCACTTCTTTGAGTCTTTTGTAAATTGCAAAAAGCCTTTTTGAGTGTTCTTGGTCTTTACTTGTTTGAAAACATTCCGAATAAATCAGAATATCTTTGCCTTTTTGTTTTTCCAAAATCGCAATCCCAAGTCGTTCATATCCCGGATCAACCGCGAGAACTCTCATGTTTAGTTTTCGTCGTCTTCAATTTCATCGAGACCTACAACATTGGTGTACACATTTTGTGTGTCGTCTTGTTCATCCAGTTGGTCATAGAGATTTACCATTTTTTGCATATCGTCTTCATTGAGTTCAAGTGGAGTTGAGGGGGTGAAACCACCTTCTGGAGTTTTGTTAAATGCCCATGATGCTGCGCCAGGTGTAGCGAGTTCGTAACCAGATTTTGAAAAGATGTGACGGATCTCTGCCGCTGTTCGGTTTTTACTATCAGTGAGTGCTGTAATAATAAGTGCACTTCCACCAGGACCATATGCTTCGTACATAACTGGTTCAAGGGCTACTGCGTTGGCATCTGTTCCTTTGATAACTGCTTTTTCGATTACGTCTTTGGGAACGTTTTCTTTTTTGGCGAGATCGATTGCTCGAGCTAGTGAAGCTGAGTTCACATCTCCGTTACATTTTTTGGATTCTACTGTGATTAGTTTTGAATATCGAGAAAATACCTTACTCTTTTTGGCATCCGTACTCGCTTTCTTGTGTTTGATTTTTGAAAATTTATTGTGTCCTGACATGAGGGGATTGTAGCATAATATTTGGGGTCAGGCTCCAAATAAATTTAGGATGAAAAATTAAACCTCAGAAAATAGTAATTGGAGCCTGACCCCAATTCCCAATTTCTACAACCCCAAATGCCTATACGCCTTCTCTGTAACAGTCCTCCCCCTCGGAGTCCGCTCAATCAACCCAAGTTGAATAAGATATGGCTCATGGAATTCTTCGATTGTTCCAATTTCTTCTGAAAGTGACACAGCAAGAGTAGAAGATCCAACCGGACCTCCTTTATATTTTTCAATAATTGTTCGCAAGATATCACGATCAGATTTCATAAGTCCGAGTGAATCAATATCAAGCATATCCATGGCTTTTTGTACCAATGCTTTGTCGAGAGGTTTGTTTTCGAGTTGTGCGATGTCGCGACATCTTCGAAGGAGATAGTTGGCAGTTCGAGGAGTGAAACGACTCCGTCTAGAAATTTCTTTTGCCGCATCTTTTTCCAATTCTATTTTGAGAATTGTTGCCGAACGAGTAATGATCGTTTCGATTTCATCATCTGTATAAAATTCGAGTTTGAATACTCCTCCAGAAAACCGCGAACGAAGTGGGGAAGAAACCATAGCGATCCGAGTTGTTGCAGCAATAAGTGTAAAAGGAGGAAGATCTAATTGGATCGAACGTGCTGATGGACCTTTCCCAATAATAATATCGAGTACACCTGATTCGAGAGCAGGGTAGAGTATTTCTTCAATAGACTTGTTAAGTCTATGGATTTCATCAATAAACAAAATATCACCAGCAGAAAGGTTGGTGAGTAGAGATGCAAGGTCGCCAACCTTTTCAATTGCGGGACCAGACGTGATTTTGATCTGTTTGCCTGTGTGTTTTGCAATGAGGTGAGCCATTGTTGTCTTACCAAGTCCTGGTGGGCCATAAAACAAAAGGTGTTCTGGGGTGTGATTACGGAGCGCAGCTGCTTCGAGGAGTACTTTGAGATTCTGTTTGATGTGAGACTGCCCTATATATTCTTCAAAAGTATTTGGACGAAGTGTGTTGTCCAAAAAAACGTCTTCTTTTTGAATCAAATCGTCAGGAGAACTGGTTGTTTTGGGGGTTCTTGACATATTTTAAAAAGGTGATACACTGTATTCAAGTTTACAGTTACATATCGATACGAAAGGTGTGCACATGTGATGCACTTTTTTTATCAAAACCATAAATCTCTAGACGATTGGACTTCGGTTTAATAGGCTTTGTTTCGAGGACGTCCTGGTTCCCTTCAAGGCTCGCTGGGACTATCCTGAGAGTTTTGTCTACCTTTAACACGTTTAAGGGCTCGTCTGGAGATTTATGTTTTTGATACAATGAACAATAGGTTCATAGTAAACAATATTCTCAAAAAAACAACTAGTCAGTTGCGTATAACTATTTTATAAAAAGTCGAAGCGTTGTCGCTTCGACTTTTTATTTTTACATCAGTTACATCAGTCGGAGAGATGTTTTACATCAGTCGGAGAGGTGGTGAGTAGATCTTCGTTTGAAAGAGTTTGGAAATTATTTTCTTTATCAGGAAGAGTTGCTTTGGGGCTTTGCGCTTCGAGATTGATTACTCGTTCGAGTTCTCCGATGTCTGTCATGCCTTTGAGTGCTTTTATTATTCCATCTTGTGACATATCGAGAATTCCTTGTGATCTCGCAGCTTCTTTTATTTCACGTTCACTTGGATTAAGTTGTAATACATCTTCAACTTCTTTTGTAGACATTACAGCTTCAAACAACGCAATTCGTCCTTTGTATTTGAGGAAGTTACATGATGCACATCCTTCATCACTTGGACCATAGAACGTTTCACTCCATGGAGTTTTTGGATTTTCAATTCCTTTATAGATTGCGTGCGCGAGTTCTAATTTTTTGGGATCAAGTGGTACGATTTTTTTACAATCTGAACATAATCTCCGTACAAGTCGTTGTGCAATTGCAACACGAATAGCTGAGGTGAGTACTTTTGGATTTACACCAAGGTCGATAAGACGAGTGAACGCGCCGGCCGCTGTGTTGGTGTGAAGCGTAGAGAATACAAGGTGACCCGTGAGAGATGCATGGATTGCGGTCTCTGCAGTTTCGATATCTCGGATTTCTCCAACCATAATGATATCTGGATCTTGACGAAGTGCGCTTCGAAGTCCGTTTGCAAAATCATATCCTTTTTCATTTTCTACTTGAGTCTGCACAATTCCTTTAAGGTGATATTCGATAGGATCTTCAATTGTAATTATTTTTGTTCCAGCAGTAAGAATCTGTTTGAGGAACGCATAGAGTGTTGTTGTTTTTCCAGAACCTGTTGGACCAGTATTCAAAATCAATCCATCAGGGCGCGCAAGCTGTGTATTAAAAATCTCTTGAAGCTCTGGTTCGATTCCTAATTCTCGCAGGTCAACCGCAATTTGATCTGGATTAAGAAGTCGCATTACCACTGATTCGCTATATGCCCCTGGCAAAATAGAAGATCGAATTTCAATTTCTGTTTCTTGAATCTTGATAGAAAATCGTCCGTCTTGAGCTTGGTCTTTGATATTTAATTTCATTCCAGAAAGGATCTTGAGACGAGAGAGAAGAAGTTTGAATGTTTCACTATCAAAAGTGGCAATATCAACAAGTACACCGTCGATTCGAAATCTCATTCGAGCTGTTTCTTCTTCAGGTTCTACGTGAATATCAGATGCTTTGGTTGCAATTGCTCCAGCAACTACGATCTCGACAATTCGTGAGACACGAAAAGCCTTTTTCATTCCCATTACTTCCTCAATTAGTTTTTTGGTGTCATCAATATTCTGGGTCTTACTAATGAATTCACTGATTTGTTCACTGTTAATCTCGAGAGCCCCACTTTTGGATTCGGTGGCAAAAGAAATATCTGCATAGCGTGACCATGCTTTTTCGAGGCTTCGATTAGAAACAATGTAAGGAGTACTTACATATCCGCGTTCATTTAATTCTTTAAGCACGGCCTCACTTTCTTCTTTGCGAGGGGACAAGAGTGCAACTTTTATTTTTTTACCCGTCATGTCAAAAATAGCGAGCTTTGATTTTTGGGCAATGTCTTGCGGAACGAGTTTAAGTGCGTCTGTATCAATTGCGATTCCTGAAAGGTCTACATATGGAATTTCATATTTTGAAGCAAGAAGTTGTGCAAGGTCTTCTTCTTCTTGTTGGCGCATATCTGCAACGCGTTGGTTGCTTTTGTTGTCATCAAAAGTAATTGTCATTGGTGAAATTGTACCACAAGTTAGGTACATCTCTCCGACTGATGTTGATACAACAGTCGGAGAGATGTACCTATTGACTTTTATAATAAAGTGTGATAATATATGGAAGTACAAAGGTTCTTTACAGAAAGTTGGTCGAAACGGTTAGACTGAGAAATAAGCCTTGAAATATAAGCATTTTGCGAATCTTCAAGTTCTATTTCTCAGCCTGAACACACACAACCAACTCAAATGAAAAAAAATACAATTACCATTTGCCTGCTAGCGGCGGTTGCTAGCGTTTTACTTCCATCCTGCATGGTTTCCGGCGGTGGCTACGGCCCCAAAGGAGGCATGGCTTACGGAGTTTCTTCTCCGGTTCAGCTGGGCTTCGCGGTCCAGCTTAATAACCAACAGCAGATGGCTGGTGGTTACGGTGGCGGTGGATGTGCTCCTCAAAGAGCATGCCCACCTCAAGGTTATGGCAGGCCGCAAGGTCCGCCTCCTGGATATCGTCCACAGCGCCCTCCCTCCCGGGATTGCTATGGTAATTTTGACCGTGACTATCGTCCGTCTGGGTTCGCTCACGAAGGAAGATATGATCGTCAAAGACAAGATTGTCGCTCTCGTCCACCGAGGAGGGAGTATCCACCTCAGTATGGTGGTTATGACCCTCGAGTCCGTCAACCAGCTCCTGGTGGACGTAATCCATACGGTAACTCAGGAGGACGACGCGGTAACCCATATGCGGTGAATGTCTACGGACATTCATTTTCAGACGACAACCCTTCGGGGTATAGGGGCCGTTAATTTGTGCCCTTAGTGCCTCCGTTCGAATTTCGAACGGAGGCACTTTTTATATATAAATGACAAATACTCTTTTGTGTTAAACCTAAATTTCTTCTGAGCGACATATTTTGATTCATCAAAATAGAAATCCTCTGGTAGGAGAAGCGAAGGTAGAAATTGGGAATACTCTTGTGGTAAACTGTATCTATGACAATGCATATACTCAAAGAAGAGGATTGGGCAGGGTTTGTGGATGAAACGGTCATTGGTCGCATCAGTGTGCCTCAAGATGCAGCGAGTGTGTTTGC
>JAYSRX010000032.1:0-5072 GCA_043720795.1 Minisyncoccota bacterium
TTAGCGAAAACGAGTCTGTAAGACGATGTTTGAGTTTAGTAACTGCGGGCCGATTCTCCGTGGGTCACCATTAAGAGAGGCAGTGAAAGTGCTCGAGAAGGGAGGAATCAAACTTTTCTTTCTGTTCTGATTGCTATATAATTAATTGACATGAAGTATGTAAGAATATATTTTTACGGGATTCTCGCAATAATTTTGCTTGCCGTCAGTGCCGCCTTATTGGATGCATTTTTGAAAATAGGTTTTTCAATATACGTTTCATCGGCTGTTGGGTCTAGTTTGATGGCTTGGATACTTATTTCCCCGATAGTACTGTATTTTATTTATAGAAACCAAAAAGGAATGTGTGAGGAAAAACAGATTAATCCTGTGATTGAAGTTGAACAGAAGGTGCATGGCGCCGCACTCACTGCACTCATTCTCGGAATTCTAAATATCATTCCAACTATATCCTTTTTTGGTTCCGCACCAATCTTAATTTTTTGTATAATCTCTTATTTTGTATTTTCCGCAAAGGGAAAGAAAAAGAGTGCAAGATTTTCTCTTTTAGGGACACTCTTCGCTCTTGCTGGTCTTATTATCCTTCTCTTCTTA
Source organism: Minisyncoccota bacterium (assembly GCA_043720795.1). Taxonomy (GTDB): domain Bacteria; phylum Patescibacteriota; class Minisyncoccia; order Phycocordibacterales; family JAACPR01; genus JAULZV01. Next base: position 595 of record JAYSRX010000032.1, read on the forward strand.
ATGAACCGTCCTTAGGTTTGACACGCGAGTCTCTTAAAATGAAATTTTTGAGTTTATAAACATTAATAGGCTCGAGAAGGGTTGAGAAGCGTGCTGAATGAGTCAATACACCTTGCAGGCGAATGAGTTGTTGGTTCTATCTCGAGAAGGCTCCCCTCCATGCTATAATTCCCCCATACCAACCTAACTTTAATCATCATGAACAAAGTAACGCATTTTGAAATTGTAGCCATTGATCTACAGCGAGTTCGTGAATTTTATACAACTGTTTTTGATTGGAAGTTCGAACAGTGGAAAGGTGCGGAAATTGAATACTGGATGGTTCTTACTGTCCCTCGCAATACCCCTGGCGCAATCAACGGAGGACTCCGAAAAGAAATGGGGACAGATGTCAAAGAGCGGACAAAAAGTGTAAATGGTTTTGTATGTACTATCGAAGTCGAGTCTATCGATGATATGTTAAAAAAAGTTGAAACAAACGGAGGTGAAATCATGCAACCCAAAATGCACATAGATCAAGTTGGTTTCTTCGCTTCTTGTCTTGATACCGAAGGCAATATGTTCAGTCTTATGCAAGCGAACGCATAACCAGCAGAATACATTTATGTAAAAAGAAAAGCACCCTTTCGGGTGTTTTTCTTTTTATGTATTTTTACAAATACTCAAACCAACAACTTATCTTAATTTGTGATTCTTATAGATCAATACTATAATTCACACATACATACTATGCGAATGCAACACCTTAAAAAAATAAGAGGTTTTACATTGATCGAACTTCTTATGGTAATCGCAATTATCTCACTTATAACCAGTGTGGTATTAGCAAGCCTTACAGAAGCGCGACAAAAAGCCAAGATTGCCCGCACTTATTCTGACCTTATCCAATTACGGAATGCGATACATTTGATGAAAGATGATACTGGCAGTTGGCCCAACGGATGCGAGAGTGTAGTTTTTTACGGAGCTATTGGTGATAACAATGAAGCAGAGTTAGATAGTCAACGGGCTGGATTATCAGATGTAAGTCCGATAGAAACAAGCTCAGGTGCATGCCAATGGTCGTCCGCTGAGGTAGCCGCCTGGAATGGTCCGTATATTAAGTCTGATTTTAAAGATCCTTGGGGAGAATTTTATTGGTTTGATAATGATTACGAAGCGTACCAACAATGTGACAGTGTGACAATTGATCCAGGAACTCTTGCAGTGGTTGTATCTTTTGGTCCAACAGGAAGAAGGGGTTCGACTTTGCCTTTTAGTATGCAGCCTGATGAGTCCAAAGATGGTTATGACTGCGATGATATTTTTATTCAATTATAAATACATTCGCTTAATTTAATTTCAAATAAAATTCTCGAATACTGCAGTTGGACATATTCTCATCTTTATTTCTTTCTCCATCATAGCCATCTCGCCTTACCATACCAATTCCTCTATCTTTATACCTAGATAAAACACGCCAGTAATCCAGTAGTGGAAAAGCTACACTGGAATAGAATTATTTTTGGAATTTTTTCCTCCTGCTTGCCCTTGTGTTTTCATTCTTTTTTGAGAGTAACAGATCAATTATAGCTGTAAAATCACCGTTACATTCGACTACTGAATGATAGTGCATACAAAATAAGATGTGATAGAATTTATTAATACCATATCAAATGTGCAACTTGAACAGACAACCAAATAAAACTAATGCATTCACCCTCATTGAATTATTACTTGTCACGGGAGTAATCTCACTTCTATCCTCAGTTATTTTTTTTAACGTTACAGAAGGCAGGGTTAAAGCAGAAGATGCTCACATGAAAACTGAAGTAGCTCAAGTAAGCAGAGCAATTGCCTTATACAAAAATGATCACAATGGTTCTGTTCCCCTTAGAAGCTCAGGTGGTGGCACAAGTCAGAATTTTAATGAATTGCATTCCGAAGTTGATCCTAATTCAGACTACATCCCTACCATGCAAGCACTTGTTGCCGAAGGATATCTCAACTCCATTCCCACTAGTCCACATGGAGTTAGTTATGTTTATGGAATTTCTGACGATTACGGTGATGCAGTTTTTGGTACCAGACTCAATAGAACCATTCCAAACAACTCAAAAACATATTGCAGTGCAGCACCACCAAAATCTTATACATTCAGTAGTTGTGCAAATTCTGGGATATGTACAGTTGGTCAAATTTCTGAAACCTCATCATGCTTCATGTTTTCGCAAGCGCCACAAAATTGCAATTGCTCAACTGGAACATCTTTGAATCCAAGCAGCTTTCCTAATCAAGTTTGTGCCACAGCAAGACAAAGCGGATCTTGTCCTTTTGCTACAAACGAACAAAGCATAATAACCCAAAGTTCTGGTTTGTTATCTGAAACAACTTTGAAGAATCAACTCGCACTAGTCGGAGGAGGTAGTTTTACACCAATACCAACTGGATACATGACATGTCAACACAACTCGGTATCGATGCAAAGTGCAACCGCGCTGTGTGACGGCTCCTCCAATTCGGATTACTGCGAATGCCTCTAATATTAAAGAGTGTTTAGCTTAAAAATACTTTTATGCTACTATCCTCTACATGAACGTATTATCAATCGAAACTTCATGTGACGAAACAGCGATCGCACTTGTAGATGTTGATGTTTCAAATACACATATTACAGCTCGAGAGATCCACTCTGAGCTCTTTTCTCAAATCGACATCCATAAAGAATTCGGCGGTGTTTTCCCAGCCGTGGCAAAACGAGAGCATGCGAAGTGGTTGCCGATTTTGTTGGAGAAGATTTTGTGTCATCCTGCACAAAGTGAGTCCACAGGAGGTGTGGAGATGCAGGATGACACACCTTCTGACATCTGGCCACAAATAGAAAAGCTTCTCGAACGTGAGATTGGTCTTTTTGAAAAAACAAAAGAACTACTAGAAAAATATCCAAAACCAGAGATTGATATGATCGCAGTAACAGAAGGTCCTGGACTCGAACCCGCTCTCTGGGTTGGAATCAGTTTTGCCCGAGCTCTTTCTCTCTATTGGAATATTCCCCTTATCGGAACAAACCACATGAAAGGACATATTTTTTCTGTATTGCTCAATCAAACTGAGATACACTTTCCTGCCTTGGCATTTTTGGTCTCTGGTGGACATACTGAACTTGTTGAAATGAAATCGATTTCAGATTTTACAATAATTGGGAAAACAAAAGATGATGCAGTCGGAGAATCGTACGACAAAGTTGCGCGCATGATCGGTCTCGAATATCCAGGAGGTCCAAAAATTGCCGAGCTCGCTGCGCTCGCTCGGCAATCCAATCTCGGAAGTGGCGAATTCATCTTCCCTCGTCCAATGCTTCATACTCCTGATTTGGATTTTTCTTTTTCAGGATTAAAAACTTCTGTCTTATATAAAGTAAAAGAATACGAATCACTTTCGGATATTCTCAAAATGAACATTGCCCACGAATTCGAACAAGCAGTGATTGATGTCATTGTCCACAAGATAAAAAAGGCTCTAACTCAAAAAGAATATAGAACACTCATCATTTCTGGAGGAGTAATTGCCAATTCCCATCTCCGGTCTGAGCTTCAGGGCCTTGCTGATAGCCTTTCTATCCCTCTTTTACTGCCCAAAATCGCTGATTCTACTGATAATGCCCAAATGATAGCGGTAGCTGGTGCCATCGATTCACTCTCACACAAGCCAATTGTAAATCCTGAAATACAAGCTCAAGGAAGACTTCAGTGGTAGGTTGACTTTTACCAAAAATCGTTCTATACTAATTTTGATAGGCCTTAGCCCATTTTTATGGTAAGGAACAAGAAACGCTAGTAATTGTTGAAAGATGAACACTGCACAGAAAGTTAGTTCAGTTCGCCATTGAATACAACCAGCCCTGTGTATGTACAAAACTCGGACAGCAATCGCATCTGCGATTGGGACTGAATAACCCATGCCTATCAAAAACCTTCGAGACGGTTCAGCTTGTTCAAGGCACACCCTCTCAATTCACGGACAGTTTCTCTTCGAGATTCTGTCCGTTTTTTTATGCACGTATGGAAAAAATTCCTTTATTTTGATAGTATGTTCTACATGAACGACAAATTTCTCAAGCCCTACGAACCCCAAGAAGTCGAGACTCATATCTATGACTTGTGGCAAAAATCTGACTTCTTTAATCCAGATACATGTGTCAGTGCAGGAGTGACATCTGCTAATGCAGAACCTTTTTCAATTGTACTACCTCCACCCAATGTAACTGGGGTTCTCCATCTAGGACATGCGTCTATGCTTGCGATTCAAGACTCTCTCATCCGTTTCGAACGCATGAGAGGCAAAAGAACCTTGTGGATACCAGGGACTGATCATGCTGCAATTGCTACTCAAACCAAAGTAGAAAAGCTACTCCAAAAAGATGGTAAAAGACGACACGATCTCGGACGTGAAGCTTTTCTTACTGAAGTACACAAATTCGCACAAGAAAGTCATGATAC
>JAYSRX010000033.1:0-1803 GCA_043720795.1 Minisyncoccota bacterium
AGGCCTCTCCGAATCGTACAGCTGATTTCTCGAGATATTTCGTATCCAGAGGAAGTCCTAATGGACAAGTTGTCAAGATACTGTGTAAAAGAGTAGGGCATTTAGCGATGCAGCCCAACCTAATTAATTCTTCTTTGTCTTTCTGGATCCAACCTTTACACCCCTCCTCTACAAAAGCTTCAACCTGTTGATTGTCTCACTCGAAATCACGCGCTTTACCCCCGGAATAGATTTTATCTAGACCGTTTAAATGAAGAACTTTACGAGCTAGAACAGCATCGGATAGAACGACAATCACATTGCATTCTGCGGTTCGACGACTTTTATAAGCAAGATGACATAGTAAACTCTCGATTTCGGTCAGTAGTTCTCGGAAATGCTCCAATTGATCTATAACAATAGCGGATCTGCGTGGCAGGACATCAAAAAGGTGAAATCTCCGTTCAGCATCCCCAATACGAATGTAAAAGTCGCTCTTATTCTCTAATTCACTTCCGAACATTTTCACCGATCCTCCATCTTGGATAAACTTGTTGACGTAGCCACGCACGTACGTTGTTTTTCCAGATCCAGGTGGAGCAGCTATGACTCTTATTCCACCATACTCATCGCAAAACGCGTCGCGGAGGACTTGTTCAACACGAGTATTCTCAATTAATGGGTTTTGTTTCAATACACTCGGGTATTTTAGACCTCATTGATTTCTGGACAAACAATTTAACTGCATGGCGAGATTTGACCATGAAATTATATATGATGGATTCCATGATGATAAATATTGAAATCAAAATGTGACCACCAGAACGATTCCAATTGAGTTGCTGTAGGAACAGTCCTTTACGGTAGCAGGATAAAGTGTCCACTTTTCACCGTAAAAATCAGTGAATGAAAAGATAAAAAGTGTCCACTTTTCCTTATTTTTTAGTGTGGTGTGGGATCTGGATTATCACTCGAACTGAGATTTTTTAGAGAAAAAGTGAATCTCTCACCCGTGCATCAGTAGGGAAAATAATTATTTTTAACACATCCCAATGATGCTCTTATTCTCACTAAGTGAAAATTACAAGTATTATTAAGAGTTTCGACGAAAGTCTTGAGGGAGATGAAATGCTGAAGATAAATTTGCCTAAAAGTATGACAAAGAAAAGGATTTTTGTCACGAAAAAGGTTGTATTACTGGAAGAACTAATGGTGTACCGCATTATGGATTTAGAAGCAATATAAAATTAACTATCTGCAGTGAACATGATTGATAATCGGACAAACAACATTTCAATGTCCCATTGACTGATTACAAAATAAATTGCAGATATTTACGGAATTATTTGGCTCCATTTATCTTAATGAATATTTGTATGATCATTAGGATATTTGATTATTTGATTTGTCATTTTTGTGGATATTTACGGAAACATTAGGCTCCATTTATGAAAAGGAATATTTGTATCAAGTTTTTATGAATCCGTTTGGAAATGAAAAATATGATGCATGCAAGTCCAGAGGCGAAAGATAATTATCTATTGAAATATACGCAATTGAAATTATTTAAGAATGTTTCAGTACTGCAAATAGAAATTTTTGTAATGTTGTGACCCCTAATGACAGAATGAGCCGTATGCCATAATGCACTTAGAGGAGTGAACACAATCAAAAGAGGGCAATTCCTCGGGGCAGTCGACTGATCCCCTATGTTTCATATGTCGACAACAAGTACGATTATTACCACCATGAATGCGCAGTTCACCTTCAAGTTGTCACTCATTTTGCCTGATATTTTGGAGGGGTCGAAAATTAAGAAAATAA
>JAYSRX010000034.1:0-4944 GCA_043720795.1 Minisyncoccota bacterium
AGCCGAGAATATTAACTTTGCCGAAAAGGGAGTTGATGATGTCATGAAAAAAATCGTGATGCGACTTGATAATGTCATTTCTTTTTATGAAATGTATAAGGACGAATCACAAGATGCCACTGATACGAGTGATCATGTGCTTGATCGATGGATTATTGCTCGACTTCGAGAAACTCGAAAGGAGATGACAAACGGATTTGAAAAATATGAACTCGATAAGGCGACACGTCCACTTATGGATTTTGTAGATGACCTCTCTACATGGTATCTACGAAGAAGTCGTGACAGACTCAAAGCAGAGGGTAAAGATAAAGATGCAGCACTTGCTACTACGCGATTTGTTCTGCAAGAGTTCGCAAAACTTATGGCTCCGATCATGCCGTTCAAGGCCGAAGATACGTTCCTTCGAACACGGGCAACCGATGATGTGATGAGTGTGCATCTTGCAACTTGGCCTTCATCTAGTTCTGTTGATCAGGATGTTCTTGTGCACATGAAAGAAGTTCGCGAACTTGTAACAAAAGCACTTGAGATTCGTGCAAAAGAATCTATCAAAGTACGACAGCCAATCCAGACTCTTGAAACAAAAGTGCATATCAAATCTGAATTTGCAGAAATCATCAAAGACGAGGTGAATGTAAAAGATGTCGAATACAATTCTGAACTTGAAGCAGATGTATGGCTCGATACGACTATGACACCCGAACTCAAAAAAGAAGGTGATGCCCGAGAATTCATTCGAGTTCTCCAGGACATGCGTAAAGCAGCAGGACTATCACAAGAGGATACGGTTGTTGTACACCTCTGTGCATCTGATGATTTTAAAACTGTAATTGAAGAACATAAAAAACTTATTCAATCAGTAACGAGAACTCAAGAGATTATTCTTGTTGAAGAATTACCAGGAGAAGAAACTCGGGTGAATGAACATAAAGTGAAAGTGGTGGTGCAGAAGGTGTAAGAAGGTTAGAATACCTACATGTATTCCAAACTCAGTACGCAAGCAATTATTCTCAAAGTTGATGATGTAGGGGAGAAGGATGTGATGCTTTCGATTTTTACTCGGGAGTATGGATTTGTGTATGCCAAGGCGACAGGCGTGAGGACGCAGTCCTCACGCCTTCGGTTTGCTTTGCAGTCTATGACTTTGTGTTTTGTTTCGCTTGTGCACGGCAAGACAGGATGGATTCTCACCAATGCTACGTTTCTCAAGTCGTATTATTTTGATTCCGATAGGCAAATTCAAAAACAGACAACGATCAAAATTCTTCACTTACTTGGACGACTCTATATTGGAGAAGAAGCCCACCAGGACCTTTTTGATTTTATAGAAGAAAAACTCGATCTTATTTTGGAAGCTAATCTCGAATCAGACGACATTAAGCAATTAGAAATATTTACTGTATTTAAGTTACTTGAAAAACTCGGATACGTAGAGGATCATGTAACAGTTGCTCCGCTCGCACAGACAGATCACTATACCGAAGAGTTGCGTCAGTATATAAGCGAGTACAAAACTCAGATTACTCCGTTTATAAATTCAGCTATTCGAACGAGCGGGCTTTAATGTATGATATCGTAATTCGCACGTCATCCCCGTGAGGATATTAATGTGTCATCCCTGCGAAGGCAGGGATCCAGTCCCGAAGGGATTTCTCGATTAAAGATATTATGTAACGATTCGTGACTCCTGTTCTCTGAAAGTAATTATTTAATGCAGGTGATCCTGGATCCTCGCCTTCGCGGGGATGATATACTAATGACCTTCGCAGGGATGACAACACTGGGTGTTCCTGTGGGATGACATCTGTATCTCTGTGTTATAATTTTTCCAATGAACAACAATTTTGAAAAACCTAATCGGCTTGAAGAAGTGGAAAAAAAGCTGAATTCGCCAACTCAGATCATGGGTATAAAAAATCGAAAACCCCTCCATGAAGAAGAATACGCAACACCGAGAGATTGGCAATCTGCACATGTAGATGTGAAGGAATCTCCATTAGTACTCGATTACAAAAAACCTAACTGGTTTTTGCGGTTTTTTATACTAGCATTTATATTTTTTATAGGTGCTCTTGGATTTGCAGGATACAAATTCTTTATTGATGATGGTGTTGATGCTTCTAAAGTGGATGTCTTGATCAACGCTCCACTTACAATAGGAGCAGGAGAGATTCTTGATTTTGAAGTAGTAATGCAAAATAAAAATCAAATGGGAATGAGGTATATCGATGTAGAAGTCATGTTTCCTGATGGAACACGTTCAACTCAGGATATAGGTATTAACTATCCTGTAGCAAAAGAATCAGTCGATGTAATTGAAGTAGGTGGTGTTGTCAAAAAGAATTACAACGCACTCCTGTTTGGAGAAGAAGGTGACAAGAAAGAAATTTCAGTTCTTCTTACTTATCAAGTAGAGGGTTCAACCACGTTGTATAAAAAAGAGAAAAAGTTCGACGTGATTCTCAAATCAACTCCGATCCGACTCACAATTACCAATGTAAAAGAACTTACTTCAGGTCAGGAACTCGAATTCAATATTGAACTTGTTTCTAACTCCACCCAAGTACTTAAGAATGTGATGGTGCAGGCAGTTTATCCTTTTGGATTTACATACAAGAGTTCTTCGATTGCAGCAGAAGATGACAAAAAGACATGGATCATTCCCACACTTGCTCCCAAAGAGATTGCGACTTTTACAGTAAAAGGAACTCTCGAAGGTCAGAACAATGATGAAAAATTCTTTAATTTTTCTACTGGTCTTGAGAATGATACGACTGGTGTTCCTGAAGTTATCTTCAGTACAAAAGGAACGACTGTTACGCTCGCTCGTCCGTTTCTCGAATTGGATCTCGCTATCGACAAGGATAATTCAGATACAATTATAGTAGAGGCAGAACGCAATCAATCTGGAACTGTGAGTTTTAAGAACAATACTAATTTTCCACTGAGAAATGTTTCAATTGTGCTTACTATAAATGGTGCTGCTTTGAGTGAGGATAACGTGCAGGTGAGTGAAGGGTTCTATCAATCACTTACAAACACCATTACGTGGGACAGTAGTACTTCTAACAAGCTTGCACTCATCCCTGTTGGTTCATCCGGGACAGTTGGTTTTGCATTCAGTGGACTCGGACTTTCTGCAGAGTCTTTTATTTCCAATCCGGAGCTCTCAATAAATGTTCAAGTAAAAGGAAATAGAAATCCAGAGAATCAGGTCCCTCAACTTATTGAAAATTCGATAGTAAAAAAAGTGAGATTCAATACTCAATTTGCTATTGATACTCGAAGTGAATATTATTCTTCGATCTTTGCAAATACTGGTCCGATTCCACCAAAAGTAGAACAGAAGACAACCTATACTGCTATTGTGCAATTACTTAATACTGCCAATCCTGTGACTAATGGTATTGTGACTATGAGAATCCCTAACTACGTACAATATGAAAAAGCTTTCACTCCAAGTACTGAAAATGTTTCATTCGACCCTGTGACTCGTCTACTGTCGTGGAATGTTGGCACTGTCGCACCAAAGACGGGTTATGTATCAAATACTCCACGTACACTTGCTTTTCAGGTTTCAATCGTACCAAGTATTAGTCAGGCCGGAACAAGTGCGGATTTGGTGGATAATATAGAATTCAATGGAACAGATTCGTATACACAATCAGAAGTTTCTTATATGGCAAAAGCAATTACTACTGATATTTTTGATGCAAAAGGATTCTATGACTCTTCTGTGTCGAGATAGTCTCAACTTTTAAAAACCAGAAAATAAGGTATTGTTATATCTATGAATACAAACGAACATCAGGATCAAATGGAAAAAATTGTCTCCCTTTGCAAAAGAAGGGGATTTATCTTCAGGGGTTCCGAAATTTACGGTGGACTAGCGGGATTTTTTGATTATGGACCTCTTGGTGTCGCTCTCAAAAAGAATATTGAAAACATCTGGTGGAACATGTTTGTGGACGGTCGAGAAGACATCTATGGTCTCGATGCAGCACTTGTTATGCACCCTCAGGTATATCAGGCCAGTGGACATGCCAAGAATTTTGCCGATCCAATGGTCGAAGACCTGAAGACTCAAAAACGATACCGAGCAGATCATCTACTTGAAGAGCATGGTATTACTGTAGTTGGACTTACTCCAGATGATATGAATAAATTAATTATTGAACGGAATATAAAAAGTCCTGATGGGAATCCATTGGGGGAAGTGATGCAGTTCAATATGATGTTCCAGACATTTGTTGGAGCAAGTGCAGATCAGGATTCAAAAACTTTTTTTAGACCCGAAACAGCACAAGGTATTTTTACCAATTACAAAAACGTTTTGGATTCTCTTCACCCAAAACTTCCTTTCGGAATAGGTCAGATAGGAAGGGCATATCGAAACGAAATTGCTCCGCGAGATTTTATCTTTCGAGTACGAGAATTGACTCAGATGGAAATTGAATATTTTGTAGCGCCTGAGACATGGGAAAAATATTTTGAGCATTTTCAAAAACAGGTATGGAATTTTATAAAGGAAGTGGGAATAGATCAGACAAAAGTTTCAGAACTCGAAGTTGCCGCTGAGGATCGTGCACACTATTCAAAACGTACTATAGATTTTGAATTCGAATATCCTTTTGGTAAAAAAGAATTGTACGGTCTCGCATACCGAACAGATTACGATCTCAAGAATCATGGAGAGGTTTCAAAAGTAGATCTCTCGTATTTTGATGAGGAAAAAAAAGAACGATTCATCCCACATGTCATCGAACCTTCTTTTGGTCTCGAGCGAACAATGCTTGCGGTGCTTTCGAGTGCATATCATGAGGATGAATTAAATGGTGAAACGAGAGTATTTCTCAAACTCAAATCAGAAGTAGCTCCATATCAGTACGCTGTCTTTCCATTACTCAAAAACAAACCTGAGTTAGTTGAAAAAGCAAAAGA
>JAYSRX010000035.1:0-1767 GCA_043720795.1 Minisyncoccota bacterium
CGGCTATCTTTTGAAAATCGTATCCAGAACTCCAATCTTGATTAGTTGATGTTGGATCATAAGGCTTATTTCGAGGTATCACCGCAACACTGAATTCAAGATCGTGTTTCTTGAGTTCGACATATGTCTTAGCAACAAAGGCAGTGTACATGTCTCGATCCAAATGGTTGAGGTTTTCAAAATCAAACTGCCATCCTTTAAAATCATACTTATTAGCCTCATTAATCATGAATTCTATTATTTCATCCTGAGCTTCTTCACTCAATAAAATATCTGACATGAGAATTTTACTGAAGTCTGCATTAACAATTAACGGCACTATGTCCACTTTTTTCTTCTTAGCTTCTTTGAATATTTTTATATCCTTACTTTTTGGCTTTATGACCTTGAGGTCATACCCTACTGTGTATACTTGTGGTGCTATTGCATCAATTGAGGATGCATTTTTTTTGAAATTTGTAAGACCATATACATTATTAAAGAAATAGAATAATTTTTCGTTTGCAAGCACGGGATACGGAATAATAAAAGTTATAAGTAAAGCACAAATAATAATACTTGATACTATTGTTTTCTTTTTCATACTACTAAGTCTATCACTTCTACTCCGTCAAAACAAAATTTGTGATCTCCACTTCCCCTTTTTCAGAATGTGTATATGTAAAATTAGCAATGTATGCGTTGTGTCCATCTTCATACTCCACTGTTCCAAAACCTCTATCAACAGTAATGTTTGTTACATAAAATGTTCCTCCTACTGTTTCTTTGATAGGTGAAAGTGTGGATATATTTTTTGAAATATAAGATATGATCGAGTCCTGATTTTCTTGAACTACAGGAGGCGTGTCTGTAGCGTTACTATTTTTGAGAAAATAATACCCTCCAAAACAGAGACCTGCAATAAGAATAAGTGTGAGTATGTATTTCATAGTAACTGGTAGTAAATTTTATTCACGAGTAAATGTCATTGTTCCAAGATCTTTTATCAATATAAGAGTAAGAATCTTACCTTCAATCTTGTACGAAACAACAGATGCAAGTTCTGAAGCATATTCTGATTCAAAAGTTTCGCCTGAACATGCCATCAATGTGGAAGTAAGCGGTCCGATACTGAGAACTTCTCCATTTTTTACAAATGATCCTCCAAGAGAATTACAGTCAGTCGTACTACTTAATTTACCCTCCTTAGTGAAGGTTAGTACAAAATCATCAGAATTTTTGGGGGTTACTGTTTTTCCAGAAGAATCAATTGAAGAACTCCATTTCCATTCTCCATAAAGATTAGCGTCTGTAAATTGCTGAGGGGTACCAGTAGAATTCATGTCGTCCTGAGTATTAAATTGAAATGAGTTATCATGTGAATTGTCTTGATTAAACTGTACTATTACTGCTGTTGCAATACTGAGAAAAAACAAAGCACTGATACTGATGATGATTAGTTTCATATGTGAGACATTAAGGATAATGAAGTAAGTATACCATTAACAAATAATGCTTATCAATTTTTTATCTTTGGAATATAGGTCCTGCTTACATACAGAGTTCCGTATCCAATTGCAATGACAAAAAACCCAATCGCAATAAGTGAAAGTGACCAACCAATAGAATCCACAAAATATTTTGAAGTGATTTTGAGAATATATGCAATAAGTAAGATACCGGAAACAATAAGTACGGACCGACTTTTCACAAAGACACTTAGATAGAACGCACCAAATATAAGGAGTAAAGTAATGAAGTCAAATAGTCCCTCAAAAAATAAGGCTG
>JAYSRX010000036.1:0-1741 GCA_043720795.1 Minisyncoccota bacterium
CAAAAACAAACCTGAGTTAGTTGAAAAAGCAAAAGAAGTATATCAACAACTTAAGAGTAAGGTAGCACGAACCATTTTTGACGATAAAGGAAATATTGGAAAACGGTATCGAAGACAAGATGAGATTGGAACTCCATTCTGTATTACAATTGATTTTGATTCTTTAGAAGACAATACAGTAACTGTAAGAGATCGGGATACTGGAGAACAAAAAAGAGTGAGCATAGGGGAGTTGTAAAATATTTTGAAAGTACTATTCTAAGATAGAAGCCCCTTAACTCTTATGAACGAATTAACCCCTGGCGACCTTTTGCTCCCAGTCAGAACCGGAACGGATGACGAATTTCTTACGGATTCTGACAATATTGATGACCCAAAAAGCATTCAGAGGGCATTTCCTTCTGACGGCAAACACGATGAGAGTCTTATCGTTTTAGCTGATGGCTGATTTTCCATTGTTTGAAAATAAATAACCCGGCGCATGCGCCGGGTTTTGATTTGTAGGTTGGTAGGGTTATGAATTGAAAAAGATTTTTACACTTATGACTAGAAATATTAGGGTGACTAGTCCAATTGTACTGAATCCGATGATTTGAGATACCGATCTTTGCGGGATGATTTCTCCATCAGTGAGGTGAGACTTTTTGATTATAAGATTGTCATTGAGCAATGCTGCCATAACAAACATAACCAGAATGCAGACAAAACTGACTTTTTCCATAATTTCTCCTTTCCTTCTTAAGAGTAGTACTCTCACAATTTTTGTCAATTTGTGCTTGTTCAAATTTATGTATAATACCCAGTATGAAATATAAAAAGACAGTTTTGCCTAATGGTATGCGAATCATCACAATTCCCCTTACAGAGAGTCAGAGTGCGATCGGTATGGTACTTGTACAGACAGGATCAGATTTTGAATCTCAAGAGATCAACGGACTTTCTCACTTTTTGGAACACATGTGTTTTAAGGGGACTACTCATCGAACCGGTGATGAAATCAAACTTGAGATTGATGGAATGGGTGCTGCAAGTAATGCGTTTACTTCTAACGAGTTCACTGGATATTATGCCAAAGCAAGCAAAGACAAAATCCACAAGATTATTGATTTTGTATCTGATATCTATTTGCATCCTACTTTTCCTCAAAAAGATATCGATATAGAGAGAGGTGTGATTATTGAAGAAATAAATATGTACGAAGATATCCCACAGCAAGTAGTGGGAAATATCTGGCAAGAACTTTTATACCCTGATACCCCAGCCGGTCGACAGATTATTGGTCCAAAGGAAAACATTCTTAAATTCAATCAAAAGGATTTTGTTGCGTATCACAATCTCCATTACACTCCAGCCAAAACAGTTTTTGTGGTGGCAGGGAATATCGATGAAAAAAAGACAATCAACCAGTTGAAAGTTATCTTTACTCCGGTTATCCAGAACAAGATAGCAACGCGTACAAAGACAAAATTTACTCAAACCAAACCGCAACTGTCTATTCGATACAAAAAAAGCGACCAGTCACATCTCATTATTGGTTTTAGATCTTTTAGTCAATATGATGAAAAAAATTATGCATTACGACTCGCCTCTGTAATTCTTGGTAAAGGATTTAGTTCACGGTTGTTTACTAAGATGCGAGATGAACTCGGTCTTTGTTATTATGTTTCTTCAAGTATTGATTCATACACAGACAGGGGAGCATTCTATGTTCGTTCAGGAGTAACCAATGCACGAATCCATG
>JAYSRX010000037.1:0-4849 GCA_043720795.1 Minisyncoccota bacterium
GTTTTGAGAAAATAGATCTGATACAACTACCCGCTCTAATTTTTGAGGTTTCTTAATCATTGGTCTCTATTATATCAGAATTACAAGATGAATTAATCCACAGAAAGAGTCTTGTTTTAAGGAAAATTGATTAATTCTTTACCTTTTCTTTATAAATATTTTAACCAAGATATGCTCTAATCTTATCAGCATATTCCTGCATCTGTTCTGGAGAGGAATATGCTTCGTGGTGTCCTGCATTGAGTGGAATTTTCTTGTTCTCATGTCTTGGAATAATATGTGTGTGGGTATGGAATACTTCCTGTCCTGCGGCGTGTTCGATATTGAGTACGACATTACATCCATCCGCTCCAAGTGATTCTTTGACTGCTTGAGCGACTTTCTGCACCACTGCAAAATATTGTCCAAGCGAGGAGGGATTCATTTCTAGAAAAGTTCGCGATACATGTTTGGGTATTACAAGTGTGTGCCCGAGTTGTGTTGGATTGATATCTAGGATTGCTATAGTATCAGTGTCTTCGTAGACGATGCTGGCAGGTATTGTTCGGTTGATAATTTTTTCGAAGATTGTCTGTTCCATGCCTTATTTATATCACAATCTATTAGCACGTCAGTTTATTAGTATGTCATCCCTGCGGAGGCAGGGATCCAGTCCCAGAGGGATTATTTAATTAAAGTTATTTTGTAACAATTTGCGATTTCTGTCCTTTGAACTACTTTGTATTATGTTTTGTGATCCTGGATTCCTGCCTCCGCAGGAATGACAAACTCAGGAGCAGGATGACAAAATCAGTGTCCTTTAATCTGGTACAATACACCAATGTCCAATACTATTTTGAAAAGACTTTTAACCCAAGAAGAGCGGAATGGCCTTTTAGAATATACAGATCTCGAAGCTCATCTGTTATTCCATCGCGGAGTATCTACTCTTGAAGAAGCACGTGCATTTTTGAATCCAGAATATTCACTTCAATGCCATCCTGCTGAATTACTCAAAGGAATAGATGTCGGAGTTACTCGGGTGCTCGAAGCAATTTTCAAAAATGAAATTATTTGTATCTATAGTGATTATGATGCGGATGGTATTCCTGGCGCAGTCATCCTGAGTGATTTTTTTGAGAAGATTGGGTACACAAATTTTTTTGTGTATATTCCTCATCGAAACCGTGAAGGATTTGGACTCAACACTATTGCACTCGATTCAATAAAAGACAAAGATACAAAATTAATTATTACTATTGATTGTGCAAGCTCAAATGTCTTTGAAGTTGCATATGCTAACGGACTTGGAATGAACGTGATTATTACTGATCATCATGAAGTTCCTGAGATTTTGCCGGATGCATTTGCGATTATTAATCCAAAACAACATGACTGTCAGTATCCTGAAAAAATGCTTTGTGGAAGTGGGGTGATTTATAAATTCGTTGAGCTTCTTTTGAAGAAAGGAAAATTCGATGTGCATACTGGATGGGAAAAATGGTTGCTTGATATGGTAGGTATTGCAACGATTTCTGACATGGTCCCTCTTTCTGGAGAAAACAGAATTTTTGCATACTATGGACTCGAAGTACTTCGCAAAACGAGACGACCAGGACTTCTAAAGATTTTTTCTGTTCAAAAAATTAATCAAAAACTTATCTCTGAAGACGACATTAGTTTTATGGTTACACCCAAAATCAACGCCGCATCTCGAATGGGCGAACCTATTTTGGCTTTTAATCTTCTCAAAGCCAAAACCGAATCAGAGGCAGATGTCTTTTCTCAAGAACTCATGAAAATCAATGATCGCCGCAAGATAGAAGTGGCTTTGATTGTAAAGGAAATAAAAAAACACATTAAAGACAAAGGACATGATTTGCCAGTTATTGCGTATGGGAATCCCAACTGGCAACCATCCTTAATGGGACTTGCTGCTTCCAAGATTGCTGAAGAATATCTCAAACCTGTATTCCTTTGGGGAAGAGGAGATGGAGTAGAACTCAAAGGTTCGTGTCGGACATGGGGAGACATTAGTGTCTACAATCTTTTACAAAAATTAGGAGATGAATTCTTTATTCAATATGGAGGACATGAAGCAGCCGGGGGATTTGTAATAAAAACAGACAAAGTTGCATTGCTCGAAGATGCACTTGCTTCGCATCTTTTGGATCAGGAGATTGCACTTCGAACTCACGACTGCGATACACATATTTTTGTGGAAGATATTTTACTTAATACTGTTCGGTCGATTGAAAAGTTGGCACCATATGGAATGGGTAATCCAAAACCTCTTTTTATTATTGAAGGAAAAGTACATTCGTTCAAGAATTTTGGAAGTGCCAAAAATCATTTTGAAATTGCTATGCAAAAAGAGACAGGAGAAATAATCAGAGCAATTGCATTTTTTAAGACAGACGAATCTTTCAAAAAAATTGTCATCGGTGAACCACTTAAGATTATTGGTCACATAGAACGGAACTTTTTTGCAGGGAGACATACGTTGCAGATTAAGTTAGTGGATGTAGTGTAGATTTTTCAAGTTTGAAAACCTTACTTTAAAAAGAAAAAACCCCGCAGCAGACGCATCTGCAACAGGGTTTTTTTCATAGTTACTCTTTTAGTATAAGAAATACGGAAATGAAGTCAAGCAATTAAAATAGATTATTTTGAGCTTTTCTTTATGTGCTAGACCTAATTTTCATATGAGTGACATATTTTGATTTATCAAAATAGAAATCCTCTGGTAGGAGAAACGAATTAGAAATGGAAATACTCCTGTGGTAAACCTAATTTTCTTAAGAGCGCAGCGAATTAGAAAATGGAAATGACCTTGTGTTATACTTTCTTTCATGCAAAAACACATAACAATTTTTACGGATGGTGCTTCGAGTGGAAATCCTGGTCCAGGAGGTTGGGGAACAATCGTTGCCTACGATGATTGTGTGGTCGAACTTGGGGGCCGAGAAGACAAAACAACAAATAATAGAATGGAACTTCAAGCTGTGCTCGAAGGGCTCAAATTTGTAGTGGAAGAACGACTCTCTAGTCAACCAATTAAGCTTTTTACAGACTCGAGTTATGTGGCGAATGGAATTACTACTTGGGTTAAAGGATGGGAAAAACGGAACTGGACCAATCAGGCAGGTGAGACGGTTGCAAATGTTGATATTTGGAAAAATCTCGCACATGTCCTCAAGGAAGTACATGTAAGCATTACAAATATCAGTGGGCACTCAGGGATTCCTGGTAACGAACGAGCAGATCAGATTGCAACAGGACACGCCAAAGAAACTGGATTTTATTTGTACAATGGATCTCTTTCAGAATATGATGTGGATCTGGAGAATATTAAAGTAGACCCCCAACAAAAAAAAGAGAAGGATCGAAAGAAAGGAAAAGCGTATTCATATGTAAGTCTCGTAAATGGCAATTTTAATATTCACTACACATGGGACGAATGTAAAAGAACAGTAGAAGGTTCAAAAGGAGTAAAATATAAGAAGACGATGTCGTAAGAAGATGAGAATACTATTAAGAGAAGTTGGGGAGTGAAGTAAAAGAGGCGGCCTTCGGCCGCCTCTGAGCCGTTAGCTATTAGCACTTAGCTAACGGCTAAATGCTAATAGCTACTAATAGCCTCATATATCAGGCCAATTATCTTTAATAATCTCAATTACAATCTTGGCAATTGGCACGCAGAGTCCGAGCAAAAGAAATGAAAAATAAATTCCCACTGAAGTCTGTATATCTATGATGTATGTGTGCATTTGATACAAGTGTGACAGAAAGACTTCATGTTTTTATAAACATATTTTAAAAAATTAATAGAGAAATATCTTCCTGATAGGTAGACGAGAAGATACAGTTGATTGGTGATACATTCCTATGTCATTGTGTCTTTTGGTATTACGGTCGTGAGCATTCTTATTGGATATGAAAAATTCTTGTATGCGTGGTTTGTGTTCCTGTGCGTTGTGTGTTTGATATTGTATCGATTTTTATATCACATCAAAAAGCCATTTGTTCATGGACTTTTGTGTATGATTCTCGTCGTAACATTATTTCAATATATTTCACATGACATTCTATATCACAAAGAGCACTATGAATCGGGTTTTATATACGAAGATAAAACACAAACCGAACTAGAGGGAATAATCGAAACGTTTCCAAGTTATCGTTTTGCTAACAATCAGTATATTCTTCATATAAAAAATTCATCTACACGCATACTTGTAACTACCCAGCCATTTCAAAAGTTTTCGTATCTTGAAACTCTTATTTTGGAAGGATCATTAACTGATGTGAGATCACAAGGTAAAGAGTGGGAGAACTATTATAAAAAATTAAATGTACAGTATGTCGTATTTTATCCTTCTATTACTCAAACAAGTTTTCAACCTCCAATACATACTCAACAAAAAATAATGCACAAACTTTTTGTTGTTAAAACAGAACTACATACGCAAACTGTTCAGAGATTCTCATCACGAGCGAGCGCCCTTGTCATTGGTATGCTCCTGGGTGGCAAAGATGAACTTTCAAAAGAGGAAAAAGAAATGTTTACCCGAGCCAATCTAAGTCATATCTTAGTTGTGTCTGGGTACAATATTTCCATAGTTCTCGCTGCAATATTTTTCCTTTTAAAATCAATTCATCGATATTTGCGAGCAGGTATTGCTCTGACATGTGTGCTTCTTTTTGTATTATTGGTAGGTCTGGATGCATCTGTTGTTCGTTCTGCGTTGATGGGGTGCATTATTTTGTGTGCTCAACTCATTCATCGTACTTCGAGTGCAACCCATACACTTTTTTTGGTGGCAACAAGTATGCTTCTTATCAATCCATTTTCAATTTTTGATGCTGG
>JAYSRX010000038.1:0-4836 GCA_043720795.1 Minisyncoccota bacterium
CCTTAAACGACTCTACGGATTCGGACAAGCCTTGAAATGATACGTATGCATCTTTGAATTGAGTCAATAATGGCTCTAGCAAATGATATGCATAGTAGAATGTTCCGATGAAAATACATAATTTGAGAATACTAAACCAAAAATCAAAATTCTGTTTTCTTTTGAGTGATCTAAGAATTTTTGAGTTCTCATCTATCTTTTCTTCAATATCTTCAAGTCGTTGCTCTATATCATTGTCTAAGGACATGCATGCCATTATAGCTTAAACAAAGAATATTTCAACCAGTTTCAATATGGTATAGTGTTCTTCAAGCCCACGTAGTTAAATGGATATAACTGCCCCGTCCTAAGGGGTAATTGTAGGTTCGATTCCTGCCGTGGGCACATAAAACAAATGAGTCGGATGCGAATGCATTCGGCGATTTTGTTTTAGTGGACAAGGCAGGAATCGAAAGACGGAGGCCCAGGGTCCCTGTATCTGCGGAGCAGATCTGGGATGGCCGAGTTGGGGTCGCGGAAATTTTTGAAAAAAATTATCTGTGACCGATTCCTGCCGTGGGCACAAAAGCGTGAAGAAAATCCGGATTGCTCCGGATTTTTAGCTTTTGTGGACCGCAGCGATGTTTTTGTTTGAGCGAAGCGAAAGGCAAAAACCGCGAGGTGGGGTCGTACAAATTTTCGTCAGAAAATTATGTGTGCCCAAGGAATCAAATCAAACCGAAAAATGAATTTAGAAACCTGCAATGATTCCTGACTAGAGCTAATATAAAATGCCAGAGCAGTTAAGCTCCAGCATTTGTGATTGGTAATTGAAGTCATTCAATCAACACTCCATGTGTCTTAAGACATCGAGGTACAAATTTTCGACTATCTGTTCTTGAGTCTTACCAATTTTGGCGTAATGGTCAAGTCCAGGAGAAGAATTGATTTCCAAAACCCAAAAGTTTTTTGGCTCTTGACTGATGTCACCTTCGATCATGAGATCAACACCACAGAGTCGTAGTCCCATATCACGAGTGAGTTTTACGGCTAGCTTTCGAAAAGCAGGATGCACAGTCTTGGTTACGTCAACTGAATCACCACCGGTAGACAAATTGGCATTATCCAAGAGATAGACCTTATGACCTTTGGCAATGACAGATTTAAAGCTGAGTTTCTGATGCTTCAGCTTTATCGCAATTCGAGGATCATCTTCCTTGATCTGCGTATCACGGCTGGACGCAACAAATTGTTTTTGTTTTGATTTCAAAAGTTGCTTAATCGTGGATTTGCCATCCCCGACAACACTTAAAGCAATACGCTCATAGGCCGAAATTACTTTATCGTCAAGAACGACGAGACGGTAATCCTTTCCATGAACGGCTTGCTGAACAAGCACAATGCGGTCATTTTTAAAAACTGCACGAACTGCTCTATAAAACTCTGTTTTATTATGTACGAGTGAAACTCCTGAACCCTGGCTTCCACTGTTAGGTTTTACAATAACAGGAAATCCAAGTTTTTTCGCATACTTGTATGCAGTATCAATGTTTCTTCGTGGAGAACCTATCGCGTTTGCCCAGGTTTGCGAGAAAAAAGTCCTCGAACCTGGGATAATTGGATATCCCATCTGATCCATGAAGAAATTGGAGTAGTCCTTGTCTCGTGAAATCGAGGAACCTCCCATCGGATTCAAATCAAGTGTGTTGTAACGAAAGTAGGAATGGCGACCACTTTTGAATGTTATTTGCCCTACGATTCCCCATTCTGGCTCCAGTAGGACAGTCGCTCCGATTTTGTGAGCAATTTTTTGCAACATTCTTCCAAGTACTAACGATTCCTTTTTTTGTTTCTTGCGTTTCATAATTTCTCAGATTGTGATTAGGTGTTACGAATTAAACGGCTGAATATTTCAGGTTCATCTAATTCAGAAACTAATACAAAGATAGCACTTTGTCAATTTTAATCAAATATATAGGTAAATTGCATTTTGCATAAACCAAAAAACGCCATGATCTCTCATAGCGTTTTTATCTTCCATTTTAAACTAAATTAAACAGTAACCTCTTCCACTGGAGCCTCTGTATTCCCTCCTAAAGCTTCTTTAATCTTTGGTTCATCAAAACCCACAACGATGGTTCCTTCGATATCAATTACAGGAACTCCCATTTGTCCTGATTTTTCTACCATCTCTGCACGCTTTGCCTCATCAGCCGCAACATCAAACTCAGTATACTGAACTCCGTTTTGAGTAAAATATTCTTTTGCCGCTTCGCAGTAAGTACATGTTGGGGTTGAGTAAATTTGAACTGTTTTCATATAATTTTCCTTACTGATAAATGTTCTACTATTTTAACATATCAGGACACTTGATTCCTAATTGAAAAAGTTTTTGAATGTATGGAGCATTTTCTTTATTCCTTTTTCTTCAGGAATAGATACAGGGACTTCTTCAGATGTAATAAATACAACTTGCTCATCAGGTTTTGTAAGATCAAATTTGGATCGTACATGCATCTCATACCCAGTAGTCGAGGTTTCAAGAGCTTTTGTCTCTTTCAATTCTTCAAATTGCTCGGTCAGTTCTGCAAATGAATGTACAGACGCTTCGAGACGTTTGGTACTTTCTTGATATTTGTTCCATCCATCAAGTATATTAAAAACAAGATATGTGATTGCAATACAAGCGACAAAAGAACCTGCCATATACCCGAATCGGTTCTTTTCTACTTTTTTGCCGTACGCCATGCCTTGATTATCTCATAAAATTTGCTAATGTAGTACTACTATGTCAATTTTATTTCACAAAAAAAGCCGAAAGGTAATCAAAGTTCTTTTTATCATCATTGCGTTCCTTGTTACATTCAGCATGATCGGTCTTTCATTTAGTGGACTCTTCTAAAGTTGAGTTTGATTCATTAATTAGAATCCCCTCCTCTCATCATTTTAAGAAACACATCATTGGTAATAGTTACCTTGCCTAATTTTTGCATTTTCTTCTTTCCTTTTTTCTGTTTTTCACGAAGTTTCATCTTTCGAGTAATGTCTCCACCATACATGTGAGCTGTTACGTTTTTCTTTAGTGCCGACAGAGTCTTAGAAGCAATAATTTTTCCATTTATCTTGGCTTGAATCTTGGTTACAATCATTTGACGAGGAAGAGCATTGTATAATTTTTCAACAGTCTTTTGAGCTTCTTCATCTGTCCGTTCTCGAGAGATTACTCGCGTAAAGGCTGGGTACACTTCTTCTGCTACAAGAATTTCCATTTTGGTTACGTTGGCATCCTTGAATTCTCCTAGTTCATATGAAAGTGACGCATATCCCGATGAGGCACTTTTTACTTCATCAAAAAAGTTTCGCATGAGTTCACGAAGTGGCATTTCTACAAGAATAGATTGTCGATCATTGATCGTACTTGTATCTTTTACAAAAGCCTCATGTATAAAAAGAAGTTGCATCAATCCACTTACATATTGGCTTGGTGCAATCATCGTCACAAGTACCCATGGTTCTTTCACCCATTCGATATCACCGTGATCAGGAAATAGTGTCGGCGAGTAAATTAATTTTTCTGGCTTGCCTTTTGTCTTCACTAGATAGTTGATGGTCGGAAGAGTAACAACAAGTTCGAGATTGAACTCTCGATGTAATCGTTCGGTAATAATTTCAAGATGAAGCATCCCAAGGAATCCGCATCTGAATCCTCGTCCAAGCGTTCCTGAAGATTCTTCTTCAAACGCATATGATGAGTCAGATAGTTTGAGGCGTTCAAGTGCACCACGCAGTACATCAAAGTCATCCTGACTTTCAGGAAAAATACTTGCCCACACAACTGGTCGAGGTTCTTCGTATCCAGGAAGTTCTGGCATAGGATTCGAATCAAGCACGACAGTATCTCCAACTTTTGCAACTCCAGGTCTTTTGATCCCTGTAACAATGTACCCGATTTCTCCCGCTTGAAGTTTTTCAACTTTTTCTTGAGCAGGATTAAAAATTCCTACTTCGTTTGTGATAAAAGATTCACCTGCGATCTTGAATCGCAACTTAGAACCTGCAGTCACTTCTCCATCAAAAATTCGTGTATAGACAATTACACCTTGATGATTTGAGTATTGAAAATCGAACACCAATGCTCGAAGGTCTTTTGGATTTTCATATTCTTTTTCTGGAGCAGGGATTTTTTCAATAATAGTTTGAAGTAATATATCCACTCCAAATCCAGTCTTACCTGAAGTTTCCATAACATCATCAAGATCACAATTGAGCAGTTCACAGATCTCCATTTTGACATCATCAATCCGAGCATGAGGAGCATCTACCTTGGATAGTACAGGTATGATTTTGAGGCCCATTTTGCGGGCCATTTCAAGAGTAGTGAGTGTTTGAGCTTGGACACCCTGTGTAGCATCCACAAGCAAAATAGAGCCTTCTACGGCATTGAGGGCCCGAGATACTTCGTATGAGAAGTCGATATGGCCAGGAGTATCGATAAGGTTCAAAATGAACTCCTCTCCTTTGTACACATAGTGCATCCGAGCAGGCGTCATTTTGATTGTAATCCCCTTCTCTCGCTCTAGTTCCATACTGTCGAGGACTTGATCCTGCATCTTTCGTTTTTCAACAGTCTTGGTAATTTCAAGCATACGATCGGCAAGAGTCGATTTCCCATGGTCAATATGAGCAATGATGCTGAAGTTTCTTATTTTATCTAGATTCATAGGTCACTCCATAGTACTTGAAATTGCTTATTTTTCAACTGGACAGGAAGTGCTTCCTTGAACTTTTATTTTTTCTTCATTAAACAGAATCGGTGTGCAGTTATCAAGTCGCCAATATAGCAGTCAATATGGATCT
>JAYSRX010000039.1:0-4604 GCA_043720795.1 Minisyncoccota bacterium
CCTTGAGTCCTGCTTTTTCTGCAAGATCATCAATTCTGATAATGTCGAACACTTTCTTTACGATCCCCCCAAGAATCGGTGCAACTACGAGTCCAAGCAACACCACAACAATCGCACCAAGAATATCTGGAAGAGTACCAATCAATCGGCTCCAAAGATCGAGAAGTGAAAGTTGAATAATTTGTGTAAATGTATATGTCATATAAAAATAAAATTAATAATTTAAAACTAGTTACTTCTTTATTTTCTCGCACATTTAATGTAATAACAAGGAAAATGTGTTATTAACTTCAAAAATAAATAAAGAAAGAATAAAGTAATCTCACCAGCTGATGCTTGACTTTAATTTCTAGTCTGATAAAAAGGAATCTAATGAAAATTTTAATCATCGAAGACGATATTTCAATCCGCAATATCCTCCGTCTCAGTCTTGAGACCAAGGGCTTCGTCGTTGATGAAGCGGGTGATGGAGATACTGGTTCGTATCTCGCTCGAACCAATTCATATGATGCAATACTACTCGATAATGTCCTCCCAAAGAAATTGGGAGGACATGTTTGTAAAGAAATTCGAGAATCTGGCATTACTACACCTATTCTTATTCTTTCAGGCAAACAAGAAGTATTGAGCAAGATTCAATTATTGAACTCCGGAGCAGATGACTATGTTACCAAACCATTCTCTTTTGATGAGTTGCTGGCTCGGATCACAGCTATACTCCGCAGACCTCATCACATCAAGCACAACATATTAAGGATCAAAGACTTCGAAATAAACTTCAGTGCCCAGACACTCAAGAAAAACAGCAGAGAAATATATCTGACACGGAAAGAGTTTTCTCTGCTCGAATTTTTGTCTCTACACAAGGATACAGTTGTCAGCCGTGGCCAGATCCTTGAACATGTATGGAATATGTCCGTTGATCCTTTTTCAAACACAATCGAAACGCACATTATGAACTTGCGTAAAAAACTTAAAGACGGCAAAAGAACTCTAATTACTTCTATTCCTGGACGCGGATACAAACTTAATTTTAGAAAAGGATAATGAGATATTTTATTGAAAATGTATTGATGAGGAATTTTAAAAGAATTCCTTATTTTTTTGAAACAGAACCGAAGTTTTTTATTGAGAATCAAAATTACGCACTTATGGGAAAATTATCAGCGTCATTGCTTCACGATATTCTCACACCCCTCTGTTCCCTCTCACTTACGACAGATGTTGTTGATTCAGAAAACAATCATCTCTTCAAACCTCTTATCAAAGATTCAACTTCCCAGATTCAGGAATATGTACAGCTCATGAAAAATTTTATGATTGATACTCCACAAGATTCTCACATCCATATCAATGCAGAAATACTCAAGTGCATAAAACTTCTCAGATACAAAGCACTCGAACATCAAGTCCAAATTCAATTCATTGAGTTCGACCAAGTATTTGTGTCCATTCATCCACTTCACATTTATCAAATAATTATTAATCTTCTATCAAACGCAATTGAGGCAAGCACAGCAAGCACAACCAAAAAAGTAATTCTTATTATCAAAAAAGACAAGCGGAATTTTTATATCGAATGCAAGGATTTTGGAATTGGAATGACAGAAGACACACTTGAAAAGCTTGGGACGTGCAACTTCAGTACAAAATCCGATACGAGAGGTTTTGGATTATATTCAGTCAAGCATATTGTGACACATATTCTCAAGGGGCAATTGGATACAGAAAGCGAACCAGATGATGGTTCGCTTTTTTCTTGCACAATTCCCTTATTCAAATAACTCCTTCCCTCTTTCCCAATACCAATCCTCACCCTGAAGCTTCATATAGTACCACCACTCCGCTCCCCAAAGATATTGAGTCTTCATGCCTGTTCGCTTAGCAAACTCAATCACAGTGTTGAATTTTTCAGGACTCATGCGTTCGATCTGAATAGAAGTCTTCTCCTTGATTATAGGTTTGTCGAGCCATGGTTCAAGAGCAAGCTCAGCAATTATCGCAGGCTTATTGTGTCCAAAAAACTGCCACCATTTAGTTCTGAAAGAATAGAAGCCAGGCAAAAAAGGATTACGGAATTGTCCAATCAATTCATTCCACGAATATACATATATAGTAGTCCCGAACACATCTCCAAGTCCGAACGCCTTACGCCATGTACTCAACTCTCCACTATCAGTAATCAATACAGGCCGATTCTTTTCATCAAGCGATTTTACAAGTGCAACTTCTTTCTTCAAAAATTCTTCATCAAAATCAAAGCAATGCATTTTGGCATATACAGAAAGGTATGCTTCGTTTTCTACTTGCCACACAGTAATTGCATCATACTTCTTGTATCTATTCACCATTGTAGTGATGTATTCGAGCAAACGGGCTTCCTGTTCTTCCTTTGAAAGATTCAAAGCCCAATCAGGAACATGACACTCTGGCCACCGTGGAAGCCGTTTACCAACAGCAAAGATAACTTCAGCACCTGAATCTTGTGCCTTCTGAACTTGATAATCCATTTCTGTAAAAGAAAATTGACCTTGCATAGGCTCAACCAGCGTCCAATGCGCAGCAAGACGTACTCTTTTTACATTAAGCTCATCAAATAATGCGTTGTACACATCTTTCCAGTTCAATCCGAGTTCGAGTGCATACATCGTATTGAAAGAAACTCCGTATTCAGGATTTTTTATTGTGCGTGTATATGAAAACACTGTGTAAATGATGAGAAAAAATAAAATTAAATATATTGCAATCATTTTTTTTGAGAAATATTTTTTCATTTATATGAATAATAATACAAAACCGATAAAAATTATACTTATGGCTGAAAGTTTATGATAGATATCTTTTCGTTTTACATTTTCTCCAAAATCAATCGGAGTTAATGGACCAAGTACAGTAGCAAGAACAAACAAGAATACAAATTGCAATCCCCCAAGCGCTTGGATAAGTGACACCTCCCCTATTTCGATTGCTTTGATTAATAAGATACCAGCAACTCCCGCAATAATTTTGTTCACGAGTAGCAGTGCACCCGTACTTTTAATATGCTTTTCTTTCCGTTGCCCCTTGAATGCTTTGCGGAGTGAAGGAAAAAATAACAATAATGCCGCTACAAAGGTTATCTCGACAGCATACCAAAAGAATCCTGTATCAAAAGATGTTGATTCGAGAACTTCTTTCAAAAGCAAACTCTGTACCGCAAATCCCAATCCTCCCAAGAGAGTGAAATAAAATATTTTGAGTGAAAATCTAAAATGAGAAATCAAAACTGTTCCAAGTACGAGCAATGTAAATCCAACGACAAAATGAGCTGGCAATACGGACCCTGTAAAAACATATCCGAGTATAAGTGCAAAGACTGCAGAAAAAGATCCGATTACAGGTACAACGTCAGAGGCATCATTTTTTTTCAAAGCAGAAAAGAGTGCCCACAGTGCAATGAGTTGAGAGACAGCAGCGACAAGAAGGAGGGAAAAGGGCCAGAATGTAAGTACTTCGACGCTTGAAAATTTTGGCAAAAAGGCATATGAGGAAATAAACGATGGTATATAAATAAGTATCCCAAGAGAAGAAAGTACCCCAGTATAAAATACATACAAGATAGGCGTCGTAATCTTTTTTGAAGTGACTAGATATTTATCAAAAAGTGCAACGATTGAGTTGAGAAGTTGAGCAATGATTGTAAGAGTGAACCATGACATATTAGTCTGTAATTACTGCGTTAGATTCGCATATTTTTTTGTACGCATATGCAGAGTGTCTCGGTGTGCGTACTTTGGTCGTAAGATCAACAGCGATAAGACCGAATTTTTTGGTAAATCCGAATGACCATTCGTAATTATCTAGAAGCGACCAATACATAAATCCTTTTACAGGAACTCCTTCACGTATCGCACGATGCACATTGGCAACCATGTCTTTGATATATTTTTCTCGGTACAGATCCTTTTCATCTGCAAGACCTGCTTCTGTTATTCGAATATCTTTTTTGTATTTGGCAACATGCTTGAGCACATAGTACAAGCCTTCTGGATACAGATCCCAACTCATATCGGTCTTGATATATTTTTCATTCTTCCCATATTCGGTATGAAAATAATAGTTGATATCGATCGCATCGAGATGATGTTTAGTCTTGTTCAAAAAATATTCGTTCCAAAACCAGTGAGAAATCCGACAAATAATATGATAGAAAATATTGAAGCGGGAATGTTTGGACACATGCATGTACATATTATTTTTCACTACACTTATAAGAACATTGTCTTTATGATTGGACTTGAGGTCTTCATATACGAGTTTGTGCCCCTTAATCATGTTTCGTAGCACTTTATAAAAAGCTTCCACTTTGAAAATATCGAATGGTGGCCACTGACCCCACAGATAACTCATGGTCGAATACACCATTGGCTCATTAATGGTTGCGAAATTTTTACAATGACCTTTTAGGTTATCTACTACAAGTGAACAATATCTTACAAAAAATCCGATGTTTTCTTTTTTTCTGAATCCGCCTTTTTTGGCAAACCACTCAGGAAGCGTAAAGTGCCAGAGCGTAACAAATGGTACAAGTCCGTTCTCATGCATTGATTGGAGCACTTTTTTGT
>JAYSRX010000040.1:0-1636 GCA_043720795.1 Minisyncoccota bacterium
GGACTATCGATTCGCATTTGTTCACGCACTTTTATAACTTCTTTATACTGTTTTGTTTTTGTAAATAAATTTAAGAAAAAAGAATCCTGATATGAATAGTCCTTGATCAGTTCATTTCCTTTCTTGTCCCTGCTCAAAAGCAATACTGCTCCGTAGTACGTCCGAGCTTTTTCATTTTCTGGCAACACTTCGTACGCATGTTTAAAGACTTCTGTTGCTTTTGCAACTTCATTATTATTGAGATACGCAAGACCAAGTGCATACAAGTTATTATGGCGGTCAGGTGCGAGTGCTCGTGTCTGTTCCAAGATTTCAATTGCCCGTTGATTATTCCCTATTTGATATAAGAACGTACCATACAGTTCCATAACTCTTACATCATCCTTATTCTCTACGAGCATCTGGTCACCCGTTTGGATTGCAAAATCAGCATATGTTTTTTTGAATTCTTCATTGTCTACACGCAAGAACTGTCCAGCATCTCCAAGAAGACGGATTCCTGCTTCTGTGTTTGCAAACGTATTTTTTGCAAAAATTTCTTTATAGATATCAAGTATCTTGTTTGCATCTTTTTGACTAAATATAGTAATGAGATCTCGACCAGCATTGAGTGGACGCACGATTGTAAAGACAGAAATAAAAATCATCACCACAATTATACATATTGAAATAGCAAGTTTTACTTTTTCATCCCAGAGTATTTTTATTTTTTCTCTCTGATCATGATGGATGACAAACCCGAGCAGAATAAAGAACATGAGATAACTTGAGTAATTATCAAATACGAACATGTTATGTATTGCGTACGCAGCAAAAAGAGAGATGAGTAAGTTTTTTTCTGTTCGTGTAAGTGATGTAGATTTTTTTACGACATATATTCCATATACAAACAGCAGGAGGTAGAGTGCGAGTGCAGGAAACCCACCTTGAATTGTCCAATCGAGAAACTCATTGTGTGTCCGATCAAACCACGGTTCTTGTGCATACATTCTCGGATCGTATTTCTGAGCAAAGACATATGTATAATTTTCCTGACCCCATCCAACAACAGGTTTTTCTTCTATACCTTTAAGTGCAATCCCCCAGTTTACCAACCGAGCTTTTCCTGTTCCTTCAGAAGGAGAGATCGTAGCGACACGAACGAGTAATGGATTGTTTTGAATAAACGCAGAGTTTCGATTCTGCCAGAATAGTGCAATGCCAACAACAGCTAGTACGAACAAAACTATCGTAACAAGACGCACATTTTTATTTTTCCAATAGGAAATAGCAGAAAGGATAAGGAATAGTATGGAAGAAAATACAAGTGCAAGAACAGTTCCTCGAGTTTGTGTCCTAAAAATAACGTACGTAAACAAGAGAATTGAAAGACCATAGTATATGATTCCAACATATTTATAATAAAGACTGTCTACTCGTTTTCGTCCTAACCGATATGCAAGCAGAAGTGCAAAGAAAATATTGAACAATACATAGATGGCAACATATGTTGAGTTACCAAGAAAAATCTGGGTTCGTGAAGTAGTATCGAATGTTGCATACAATGCCACAATGTTAGCAATTGCTACAGATGTACCCAAAAACCAATTCCATAGTTTTTCACTTTGCATGATCGAAGACATGACAACAAGAAGAA
>JAYSRX010000041.1:0-1586 GCA_043720795.1 Minisyncoccota bacterium
CGTTGTTTCTCGAACAATTGATGGTAATTACCCTAACTACCAAGCAATTATTCCTGCTACATATACGACAGAGGTTACTGTATTTAAATCTGATATAGCAAATGCCCTTAAAATTGGTTCAATTTTCAGTGACCAGTTCAACCGAGCAACTCTCACCGTGTATCCAGATACAAAAACATTTTCTTTTATGACAAAAAATAATGATGTCGGAGAAAACAACCTCTCAGTGAATGCTGTTATAAAGGGAAATAAGATAGAAATGAACTTTAATCATCGACATATTGCTGATGTTCTTGCTTCTGTGCAGGCAGATCAGATTGATTTTCTTTTTAATGAAGTTGGTAAGCCTCTTGTAATCCGAGGTCATGGCGATAAAATGTTTACATACCTTGTCATGCCGATGAATAAGTAGTTTTGGCTCAGTGAATTGGTCTGACGAATTAGTGAAGTGAATCTAAAACATAATAATGTTTAAACTCAGTGATATTTTAAGTAAATTTAAGGCAATACAACCGATCTCAAAGGATCTCCAGGATATTTCTGATATTGTAAAAAAACTAACTAACATTACTATTCCGATCAGTAAAATTTCTCTACAGAGAACAACAATTTCTTTTGATATCGAGCAGATAAAGAAAAGTGTTATTTTTCGCAAAGAACAAATGATAAAGGACGACATTCTTGCCGTCCTAAATCTTCGAATTGATAAGTTAATTTAATTTTCTCTATTGCTGTGGGAGTGGTTGAGCTGCTCCTGACCCACCAGACACACTGAAACTTACGGATGCTGAAGTTTGTTGTCCGAAGGCGTCTTTAATAACGGCCTGAAGTTGGTTTTGTGATGGTCCTCCACTAGGTGCTGTGAATGAATATGTAAATGGGCTCGCACTACTTGAACCAATCCGAACTCCATTCAAGAAGTATTCTGCACTTGCCGCGTTTGATGGAACATTCGCAAGAAGAATATTTACTTGCTGACCAGCTGAAACCGCTGAGTTTTGTTGAGGGCTAAGGAAATAAGTTCCTCCTCCAGTTTGTCCTCCATTAACTGGAGCGTTTTGGTCAGTGTAATTGCCGTACCCAGAATAACCAGACCAAGAGAGAACACTTGCTTCCCAGTTGTCGAATTGAGGATCAGCAGCGGGATTTGCAGGAGGATTGCCTTTTGGATTCTTTGTGTCAATCCAATAAAGTTCAGAGTGAACATTTCCGTTTGCTTGCCAGTCACCAAGAATGAATGGATTAATAACTCCTGAAGGAGGTTCTGGGGGGGTGAAGTTCTCGTTTGGAACTTGATCAAGAATATAGTCCATAAATTGTTTCCACATAGGAGCGAGAATTGTTGCAGATGCTTTTTGAACCATCGGGCGGTTGTCGTTGTTTCCCATCCAAGACACTACTGTGATGTTTGGTGTATATCCGATCAGCCACGCATCTCGAGAGCTGTTTGTTGTTCCTGTCTTGATGCCAACTTGTCTACTCTGACTAAAATAGCTTGTTCCGAAGATTGGTGCTCGAGCAATTGGATCTGACATCACACTTTGAGTGTGCCGAACGGCTTGCGTATCAACGACTTCTACAGGGTT
>JAYSRX010000042.1:0-4390 GCA_043720795.1 Minisyncoccota bacterium
CGGGTTCGATGGCTCTTACAATAACACTTACCACAATTGCACTCATGACAGACGAGCTCGGAGAGGGAGCAGGGCTTATAGTACTACCATTGGTCGCACTACCACTTGTAGTAACTGTTCTATCAGTCATGATTCAGCTTGCATCCAAAAAATTCAGGAACGGCAAAAAAATATTTCATTCAACACCGATCCATCACCACTTTGAAGCACTTGGTTGGCCGTCATACAAAGTCACTATGCGATATTGGATTTTTTCAATAATTTCAGCAACACTCGGAGTGATTATAAGCGTCATAATTCAATAACAGATGGTAGATAAAAAAATCGACAAGCCATTCTTTTTTCTTTCTCTTGCGCTTATCGTGCTTGGAATTTTCATTTTTTATTCTGCTGTGCTTGGATTTGCATCTAGACAAAACCTTGAATACTCAAGTCTCATTTTCAATCAACTTGTAATAGGTCTTATCGCTGGTTCACTTATTGCCTTCGTTGTTTTTTCGATAAAATACAAATTTCTTAAAAAAATTGCTCCGTGGATATTTCTCAGTTCACTCATCCTTCTATTTATGGTGTTCATACCAGGATTAGGATATGAATATAATGGAGCACGCAGATGGCTTAATATCGCAGGCATTTCGATTCAACCAACCGAACTTATAAAAATATCGAGTATCATCTTTTTTTCAGCATGGATTGCCAAATTCCAAAAAAGAAATGAGAAGACACGCTTTGGGATATATTCATTGATTGCAATCGTATGTGCTTCTGCTGTGCCACTTATCCTACAACCTGATTTTGATGCAATAATCCTTATCGCTATTCCACTCGTTGCAATACTTTTTGTATCCAAAGCACCAGTACTAGATATTTTCAAATTCGGACTAGTCGGCCTCGTGCTTTTATGTCTTGTAGGGATGTCTTTTAGTCATGTACGAACAAGAACTCTTTCTTTTTTTGATAGTGACAGTGATTCGCGAGGTGCAAACTTCCAAGTACAGCAGGCATTGATTGCTGTTGGCTCAGGAGAGTTTTTTGGAAAAGGATACGGACAAAGCGTTCAAAAATTCAAATACCTTCCAGAACCAGCAGGGGATTCTATCTTTGCAGTATATGCAGAGGAAATGGGATTCGTTGGAGGTTCGTTCCTCATCATTTTATATACACTGTGGGCACTGCGGGGATATAAAATCGCGACACATACCAAAGATAATTTTTCGAAATATTTTATCACCGGAGCCGTCACACTAATCATCACGCAAAGTTTTATCAATATCGGATCAATGCTTGGAATACTTCCTGTCGTAGGAATGCCTCTCGTGTTCGTCAGTCAAGGAGGAACTGCTCTTATGATTAATCTCTGCATCGTCGCAATAATTCTTGATATGTCCACTAGCACAAAAGTATAAGGAGGCTATACTATAAAGATGTCTACCAAAGCAGAGTACGTACTCATACTTTTATTCTCAATAGGAATTCCTCTTTTGAGTTATCCATTTGTATATACTCATATACAAAAAATATTCCTTTCTCCAGAAGAACCGTCATTCTCTCTTGTTCATCCCACAAAACCATCTTCACAACCCCTCTCATTACTCTTTGTTGGGGATATTATGCTTGATCGCACCATTCGACTAAATGGAGAAATAGATGGCTATGACAAGCTTTTTTCGTGTCTCAAAGATGAGTTTGTAGGATATGCGGCGGTAATAGGGAATCTTGAGGGGACGGTTACTACCTATCCTTCTGTCAGTGCAGGAGCACCGTACGAAGCTCCTGAAAGTTTTAGATTTACGTTCGACCCAGCAGCACTCAAATCTCTTGTAGATCTAGGACTTTCAGTGGTTTCAATCGGGAACAATCACATCCATGACTTTGGTGATGAAGGAATATCACAGACACTTGCCAACACAGACAAGCTTGGTATTGTAACATTCGGTGATCCGAGACCTCAAGGTAAAAATTACACGATCGAGACATATGGAGATACTCGAATTGCATTCATTGCCTATAATCAATTCTTTGGGTCAAAAGAAAGAACAATGGCAGATTTGAAAACTTCTGAAAAAGATTCTGATTTACAGATCATATTTTCACACTGGGGAGACGAGTACGTTCCAACTCGAACCGACACCAAAAATTTTGCACACGAACTTGTGGACAATGGGGCAGATCTCATAATCGGAACACATCCGCATGTCATCCAAGAAAAAGAAGAGTACAGGAATGTATCGATATATTATTCGCTAGGTAATTTTATTTTTGATCAATATTGGGAAGACGCAGTTAAAATAGGTTTGGCAGTAGAAGTTAGTATTCAGGATAAAAAAATACACACGATTACAGAAAGAAATACGGAAAGCAAAAGGAGAGAAGGGACATGTATGAATAGAAGCCCAGCACGCTAGTGCTGGGTGGTGAAGGTTACAATGATATGATTGGATACTTCGGTGACACCAAATTGCAAATGAGACGGACTTTCCATCTATCTACACGGTGTAATGTTATCCGTAAAATGACAGTTCCTGATTTTTTCAAGACGAGAGAATAGGGATTATGTTTATGAGTCACAACCTCAAATTCTTGTCCGAGATACTCACGAAGTACTTTTACGAGATCGGAAATTTCATCTTGATTCTTGAACCACAGATATGAGACCAATCGATGAGATTGAATTTTGTGATTCTTAAATATAGATTCACTTACGTGACCCAAGAAAAATCGACATTGAGAATTACCTCTTTTTGCGTATTCTTGTCTGTATCCAGGCTCCAAAAGTATAGCTTGGAATTGTTGTCTGAATTCTCTCACAATGCGTCTTTCGATATAGACGTTTTGCTTGATATAGATAGACGATACACAATAGACAACAAAAGCTATAATTCCCAATGAAATAAAAGGCGATGCAGTAATGAGGCCGTTCATATTAGTAGAGGGCTGTTCTCTTTAATGATACTCCTATTTTGATATTGCTCCCTATACATATGGGGATAAGTGGGTTGGAGGGCAACCTACAGGGTTGCCCTCCGACCCTTGTCAAACCAAAATTCACCCTTACTCATTTTGTTATTTTATAAAATGCTATACTCTTACTATGTTTTCAGAGACTCACATAATCCCATACACCCTCAAGCGTTTCAAAAAATCAAAGTCTCTCAAACTCAAAATCCGAGCAGATGGGGAAGTATTAGTGACCGCTCCAACGCGCTTACCCAAAATTATTATCGAAACATTTGTAAGAGAACAGTCAGATTGGATAATTGAAAAATTGAATCATCTGAATTCGCTTCCAGAGCCACATATCAAAACCCACAAAAGGGATTACATAAAATATAAAGAAGAGGCTCGGACTCTCGTACTTCAAATGATTGAGGAGATAAATGCACATTACAAATTCGCATTCAAAACAATTGCGATTCGAGATCAAAAGACCAGGTGGGGGAGTTGTTCTGCAAAAAAGAATTTGAGTTTCAATTATAAAATTGCACTTATCCCTAAAAAATTTACAGAATATATAGTTGCACATGAGCTCTGTCATCTACAGGAAATGAATCATGGTCCAAGATTTTGGAAATTAGTAGAAGAAACAATTCCAAATTATATAGATATCCAAAATGAGTTAAGGAAGTTAAGAATATAAAAAACCGTGACAGATGTCATCGGTTTAAAAATTAAATTATAGTTTTGTTTGCTTCATTCTGTACGGAATGAAATTCTTCTTATCAGGAATATCATCCGCACTAAGGTCTACATTAATTTTTCCATCTGCAAAAGATGCAACAGGAATTACAAATGAAGTCCCATCGTCCTTGCCATCTTTTATTCACGAATAAAAAGTACCCGTGTTTTAGCGGGTACTTGTAGCACTTTTAAAGAACTATTTCATTTAGAATAGAGAGCTTGTGTGTGCATTCATTCGAACGATCTCGCCGAACAATATCGACCTGAATTTTGCCACCTGAAAAAACTACAATAGGGACAGTGAGTTCAATTCCTATCTGATTACCCATTTCTTCTAAGTTCTTATCGAAACCTTCGATCGAACCTACTTCTCTGATAAAATTTGGATGGATAATAGAAAAACCAAGTATTTCAAATAAGTTTGCATCTCGTAGGACACTTTTTGTATTATTTTTCTCCTGAAGAAACACTTCGATTCTGTGTCGTTTAGCTTTTACAGGAAAATCAAACCCATTTTTCAAAAGTGGATGATACTTTGATACTATTGGTTTTCTAAGTAGTTGAGCAAGATTGGAAGCTGTATATTCAACAATCATCGGATATGAGATAATTAGAGCATTCATGATTTTGAAGGACAAAATTTATTTCTATATAATCACTTTTTAAAATAAAAGACAACATAACCTTTTTCAAAAGATGACCTATTTTGATA
>JAYSRX010000043.1:0-4376 GCA_043720795.1 Minisyncoccota bacterium
CCCCCCCCCTTTGCATTTCTCAAAAACTATGCTACAATGACCGGACTATGTTAACAAAACGACAAAAGACAAACACAATCAAAGACGTTCAAATTCACACAACTGATACAGGATCTCCTGAAGCTCAAGTTGCACTTTTGACCAAAAAGATTGATGAACTTGCAAAACACCTTAAAAAGAACAACAAAGATAATCATTCTCGTAAGGGATTGCTCGGAATGGTAGCTGACAGACAGTCACACCTTCGATACCTCGCTAAAAAATCTACAAAACGATATCAAGCACTTATTAAAAAAGTCGGATTGAAGAAATAATTACATATTAACAAAAAGGCGGCCCCGCAGGGGCCGCCTTTTTGTTTCAGGTGATATACTTGGAGCATGGCAATTATTAAACACAAACAACAACGCGTTGGTATTTTTATTGATGCACAGAATTTGTATCACAGCGCGAAAAATTTATATAAACGGAAAGTTAACTTTGGAGAAGTAGTAAAGGAAGCGTTGACTGGAAGAGTTTTGATACGAGCAATCGCTTATGTAATTACTTCTGAAGCAGGAGATGAGAAAGGTTTTTTTGATGCACTTCAAAAAATGGGAATCGAAACTAAAACAAAAAATCTGCAAGTATTTGCAGGTGGTGCAAAAAAAGGGGATTGGGATGTTGGATTTGCAGTCGATGCAATTTCACTCGCACACAAATTGGACAGCGTTGTTATTGTTTCTGGTGATGGAGACTTCGTTCCACTTGTGGAATATCTTAAATTAAGTTGTGGATGTCAGGTAGAAGTAGTTTCTTTTGGAAAATCTACATCAAGTAAATTGATTGAAGCCGCTGATGACTTTATCGATCTAGACAAGAAGACATCAAAATATCTTATTCATTAGTTTTTTGATAGAATGCATGCATGGATGAACAAAAAGAATTAGAAAAAGATTCTGCTCTTTTGGAACACACTGAACCAGTTCCTGATATCGACATTCCTACTCTCCGTACATACAAAAACGATATTAACCAGACTGTCCATCAGGACAAGATAACAACTGCCAAGATTCTCATGGCAGAACAGCGGAAACAAAGTATTTCCAATGAAAAAAAAGCAGAGGTTTCAGTAAAAAAACCACTGAATCTTTTCGCTTTAATTTTCGGACTACTTTTTTCTGTCGCTGGACTAGGACTCATTGGGTATTTTGGATACACAGGAATTATAAAAAAAAGTTTTGAGACCGTTACAATTCCTCCTTCTTTCCTTTTTGTATTTGATGATGAAAAATTCATCGATGCATCCAAAGACCGAACTGAAATATTTGAAGATGTTGAAAAATCAATTCAAGAAACTTCTACATTGAAAGATGAAACATTTACAGATATAGTATTTTTTAATGATAGTTCTCAGTCTGATAGTAATACGCGCATTTCAGCAGTTCAATTTTTTGATATATATCAGATAGAGTTGCCTACCAACATCGCACGTTCTATTTCACAAGATTTTGTATATGGAGTATATAAGACAGGTGGTCGAAGCGAACCATTTTTGGTAGTTGGACTTGTGGATTTTGAAAATACTTTTAACTCGATGTTCATTTGGGAAACAACACTGGCACTTGATATCAAAGATCTGTTTCCTGTTCTCAAAAAATTATTCGATATTTCAAATGGAAGCACGATGTATACAGGACAGGCTACGACGACAGTAATCGCAACTAGTACTGCGACAACAACAGCGACACTAACTCCTGAAGAAGAATTTCAAAAGCAGAATGAATTACGACAAGTCATCAATCGAACAATCAGATTTGTAGATATCGTACTGTATAACCGCGATGTTCGTGGGGTACGTGATCCAAATGGAAATCCATTTTTCTACTATACGTTTGTTGATAGAAATAAAATTCTTTTTGCACAGGATCCAAAGATTGTAAATGAAATAAATAGAAAGATAAAAGAGAAGCAGTTAGTGAGATAAGAAGCCATTAGCATTTAGCATTTAGCTGTTAGCAAATAGCTAAATGCTAATAGCACTATATGTTATACTAACCTTATGAATACAGAAATCTACAAACAAAAATTAGAAGAAGAAAAAACTCGGCTTGAATCTGAGTTGGGAAGTATAGGACGAATCAATCCTGATAATCCTGCAGATTGGGAAGCAACACCTGATAATACAGGTGGAAGAGAAACAGATCCTAATAGTAGTGCTGATCGAATCGAAGATTATGAAACAAACACTGCAATCCTTAAGCAACTCGAAATCCAACTTACGGATGTAAATGATGCCCTTGCTCGCATCGAAGCAGGAACGTACGGTACATGTGAAGTGAGTGGAGAAGAAATTGAAGAAGGGCGGCTCAATGCTAATCCAGCTGCACGAACGTGTATGGGGCACATGAACGGGTAGATTTGAATAAAGTAAAAGGCGCGGCCGCAGGCCGTGCCTTTTTAATTATTCCTTACTAATATTCCACATTTGCTCCCATAACTGTTTCATCATGTGCGAGAACTCTTTACTGTAAATAATAAAAGCAAACTTTTCACTTCCTGTAGTCGAAAAAAGAACCTTATTATCATAAATCCAGTAACTCATAGACCAGTCACTATTTTCTGGTGCATAACGTGCCTCCGTCAATTCTTCTTTAACATCATTTTTAAGCCATTCACTGACAGATTCAATTTTTCGATCATTATATTTTCTAATCACTTTTATATTTATCTTATACTTATATCTGTTTTTACCATGAAACATAAGAAAATCTTCTCCAACTGCTTCGATCATTTCTTGCATTGGCCACATGAGATATGATTCTTCAGTATTTGGGAGCCAAGGCATGTCATTGAAAGCGTGACGTATCCCGTCTGTTCCTGAATAAAACCTTATTTTGGGCTGTATAATTGAATCTTTACGCTCTATTTCCTTCAATTTTTCAGTTATAAATTCCTGAGAAAGTTGTAACTCCTTTATTTTTTTCTGGTGAAGGTTGATAATCTGATCTTTTGGCGCTATTCCGTAGGTTTTACCATTGTTCTCACTGTATTCAACTAAAAGACTTTCCTCCATAAGTTCAGAAATTGCGTCATATATTGTCGATTTGGGGAGGTGGAGTTCTTTTGAAATAAGGGAAACAGGAGCCGGTTTGGATACCAAAAGTAATTCAAAGACTCTTTTTGCGTTATTTTTTAACCCTAAATACTGAGATATGTCGTCCAGATGTATCGATTTCTCCATGTTTATAGAGTATACGGTATTCGCCGAACACTGTAAAGTATGTCAATTGTGTCTTATGATGTTGGAGAAATGAACGTTACAAAACAAATAACAAACACAAGAGAATTATTGACCAAGCTCACTGCCTTTTTCTCGGTCACTCTTCAAACAAAAGGAAACGAAGAACTGAAGGATGAACGATGGAATTATTTTGGAGAAGAGTTGATGAAAGATACTTGTCCACAGATTGATCTTTTTAATGATGTTGAACTTATTTTGGAAGTTGTTCCAAAAGAATACTTTTATGATATTTTTAACCTTATTTTTGAGATGTCTGATTATTCAAAAAGACCAGTATTGATTACGATTTCGGCTCCACACTTTAATCCTCAGCATTTGAAAATCATTGATCAGTGGTTTACTAGTGGTATGGAGTGTCATCATAGTGAAGCCTTCTATTTTCAAGTCATTAAGGAAGATTCGTGGCAAAAATGGATTGTAGAGTTTTCTCATACAGATTTTAGAAGTTTGGAAGAAACCACTTTCATACAAGCTTTTACTCTCATGTCGAAATCTTTTTTCATTATTGAATCGATCGAGTCTCACGAAACTTCAATTTCTATTCAGAGGGCATAT
Organism: Minisyncoccota bacterium; assembly: GCA_043720795.1. Lineage (GTDB taxonomy): Bacteria > Patescibacteriota > Minisyncoccia > Phycocordibacterales > JAACPR01 > JAULZV01. Next base: position 3,839 of record JAYSRX010000043.1, read on the forward strand.
TACTTTCTGGACTGTATCAAGGCTGGTCTGTATCCATGGAATTACGATCTTAGTAAATAAATTATGAAAACCACAACTAAAGAAAAAGCTGTATTGCAATACTATTCCCAGTGTTCGAAAATTTATAGGGATCTTGAATCAAAGATGCATGGAGAAAAAAGAGCTCACCAAAAAATGGACCTTGATGAGTTTCGGGAGATGCTTCCCAAAGCTCCTCGTGCTATAAGTTTGAATCTTTTGTCAGAAAGAGACAGGGAATTCCTCCTGAAAATCTACGTTTGTTTGGAAGCTAATTTTGTTAGGGTATCTGACGAATGGACTAGGGTCCTGTTATTTAGCAAAGATTCTGATCCGATCAGATTCTGTGTGAAATTCGGTGAATTTTCTGACAAGAATTTTGACCTAACCTTCGAGAGCCCTAAAAGCACCTTTACCATCTATGATCCATGGAAATATCATCGTGATTATCTGGAAATAGAAGGGGAATCTTTGGAAATTCATACCTGGATTATTCAGGCCTCACGGTTCATGAATTCCG
>JAYSRX010000044.1:0-4370 GCA_043720795.1 Minisyncoccota bacterium
AGCTGTTAGCTGTTAGCTGTTAGCGAATTCTAAACAAAAAGCGCGCCCGAAGGGCGCGCTTTTTGTTTAGAGTAAACTCTTAACTTCGTACATATGACATCAGACCCATGAACCGTGATCGTTTGATTGCGTTAGCAAGCTTACGTTGATTCTTGGCTGTAAGACCTGTTCGTTTTCGTGAGAGCATTCGCCCGAAAGGGTTAATGAACTTACTCAATACAGCAACGTCTTTGTAGTCAATGTGTTTGATTTGATTTTCTTCAAAATAATCTCTCATACGTGTGTCTTATGTTTATAATACTTAGAAAGGAATGTCTTCTGGATTGATATCGTCAGTTGGATAGTCTATTTGACCTCCTACATCGGTTGGTTCGCTTTGAATTGAACTTGGAGTAGATGAAGCTACTGCTGAGTTACCAGAGTCTCCATATGATCCTCCTCCCCCGCTTTTAGCGCCAAATTGAACAGAGTCAGCGATAATTTCAGTCCGGTATTTTTTGCTTCCGTCTTTATCATCCCAACTCCGAGTTTGAATTCGACCTTCGATATAGACACTTTGACCTTTTACAAGGTATTGTGCTGCTGTTTCGGCTGGTCGTCCAAATACTACGACGTTGTGATAATCAGTACTTTCTTGCTTTTTGCCATCTCGGTCCTTCCAGACTCTGTTGGTTGCTAGAGCTAATGATGTAACTACTGTTCCGTTTGGTAATGCTTTTTTCTCGGGATCTCGCGTGAGATTTCCTATTAATATTGCTTTATTTATATACATATATGTATGTTCTCAAAGTCGCTACTAATAGTCAATCGAAAACTTTATCGTTCCTTTAGAATTATTCAACGAGCTTATCGATAGCTTCGTCTACTTTTTTATCGTCTTCTGATTCTTCTACTTCTGCAGCATCTTCTGTTTGTTCAACTTTTTCTGCTACTTCAGCAACTTCCTCAACAGGTACGTCTTCTGCTCCAGAATATGACTCATCAGCATTCAAAACGAGTGCAACATCAGATGCTGATATTGGAGAATCGTTTTTAGTTGTGATAAGCAGGTTGCGGAGAACATCAGTTCGTAATCTGATTTCTTCTTTTAATGCAAGGATCTGTGAACCAGTCGCCTCAAAAATGATCCAAGCAAAATATGCTTGGTTGTACTTTGATCGTACAGATTCAACAGTGATATCCATTTGATATGCAAGGTTTAGTAATGCTGGGACACTTTCATTACTGATTGTGGCACCTGTTGCAGTGATTTGATTTTTTATATCAGTAAATGCCGACACTGCGTCTTCTTGCGACATTTTTGGAACAAGGTGAAATGAAAACTCATAAAGCTTTGCATCTCGTTCTTCTTGTACTGATTCTATTACTTTTTTAGCCATAGGGGTTTAGATTAGCATGGAAATAGAGGGAAAACAAGGCTGTATTTTGACCCATTAATTCAGTCCTATCGGTAAAACTTATACCCTTTAGATTGAAGACATCGCATTACTTCCACATTCATTGATGTTACATTCAAATTTTTCATGCATTCTGTTTGAGCGTCAGCTCTTTTTTGTGAAGAATAATTATCTGAATATCGTAGTGTAAAGAATAATATAACAATAACAATAATTCCTATCAAAAAGTGCTTTTTACTTTTAAATGAAAACCATAGAACAGAGGTGACAAGATATAAAACTCCGATAAAAATAAAAAGGATTGAATAACTAAAATTACCTAAAATCATATCTTGTCTTGCCATGAATACATATATCGATATGGCCAAGATTAGGAAAATTATAAATTTTGATTTAGTAAAGTAAAAAAATTCTTTTAGCATATTTTGCGTATTCATAAGAAATTATACTCTACTATTATTATATTCCAAAAACTCTCCTCACATTCTCTCATCTGTTCATACATCGCTCCGACCGCTGTATCTTGACATACTATATTATAGTACTAATATATAGTATATGAATACTATAACTATACCAATTACAAACGAATTGAATGATTTTATCGAAAATCAAATCAAAATAGGTGAAGCTTCAAGCAAAGCTGATCTCGTACGACGTGCAATCCAAAAAATGAAAGAGGATGTTTTTGTAGAACATATTTTACAAGCCAAAAAAGAAGCTTCTCTTGGGAAGTTGCTTAAAGGAGATTTGGATGAGTTAGCTCAAGGCTTTAAATAATAGTATGAGTATTCAAATTGAATTATTCTATACTCCACATTTTTTAAAAAGATATGCAAAGCTAGATAATCATCTCCAAGTAGAAGTTAAACAGAAAATTGAACTATTCAAAAATAAATCCACTCACACATCACTCAAAGTTCACAAACTAACTAATTTAGATAACACATATTCGTTTTCAATAAATCACAAAGTAAGAGTGGTTTTTGAATATGGTAGAAATAAAAATATTATCCACTTTTTGTATGTAGGGAGTCATGATGAAGTGTATTAGGTTGTAAAACTACATACTTACACCCCAAACACCCTCCTCACATTCTCTCTTACCTGTTCACTCACCATTTCAAGGCTTAGTCCTTTGATATCAGCAATCTTCTGAGCTATCTCAATCACATTTCGTGGGTCATTCCTCTGTCCCCTGTGAGACTTTGGTGAAGCATATGGAGCATCAGTCTCAATCATGAGAGATTCAAGTGGAACAAATTTTACCAATTCATCATAATCAGCAAACGTGATTGGTCCCGTAAAAGAAACTGTAAATCCTAGGTCAAGAATTATTTTTGCTGTTTCGACTGGTTCTGTAAAAAAATGAAAGTGTGCGTTGAGCGAAGGATGTGAACTTTTGTAAGACTTAAGTACTTCCAGAGTTTCTGAATACGCACTCCGACAATGGATCATAAGTGGTTTATTGTATTTGATAGCAAGTTCGATTTGTTTTTTAAAAAATTCAAGTTGTCGTGCTTTTGTTGTTTCATCTGGATTTCTAAAAAAATCCAGTCCACACTCTCCTATTGCCACACATTTAGGATGTGAGACAAGAGGTTCGATGAGATCAAGATCAGTGAGAAGTGATTCGTGAGTATACAAAGGATGGATGCCGACAATTGCATGGATGTGATCATGTTTTTCTGCAAGTTCGATTGAATTCTTGCTTGTCTCTACGCTTGTTCCAATATTAAAAGATCCGATATCTTTGGATTTCATATCTACAATAACCTGTTCTCTATCAGAATCAAAATCTGGGAAGTCGAGGTGTGCGTGGATGTCTATGTATTTCATATGGAATATAGTAGCATATCGAGCCGTCATACATGCAGAAGGTTCTTAGTATGTCATCAACACGAAAGTCATTAGCACGTCATCAACACGAAGGTTATTAGCATGTCATTCCCGCGAAGGCGGGAACCCAGGATCACTCACATTGAATAATCACTTTCAGAGAACAGTACTCACTTATCGTTACACAATGACAATAATACCTTTCTAATACGGACTGGATTCTCGACTTATTTTTCTTATGAGTGACATATTTTGATTTATCAAAATAGAAATCCTCTGGTAGGAGAAGCGAATTAGAAAAATAGAAGTGCCTTGGCCGCCTCCGTGGGAATGACGACATTTAGGGTTATTATTGAAAAACTTGCTTTCGCGAGAATGACGACTGTAGATGTATTCATTCATCAAAATAGAAGTGCTCATGTAGTGTTCGCGGGGATGACAACGCTCCGACCGATGTACAAAGGGGCGACCTTCGGTCGCCCCTTTGTAGTTAAATTCGATTAAAGATCGGCTTCTCTGGCTTCTTGTGTTCCTTGATAGCTTCAATAATCTTTGCAGAAGCTTCTGGAATAAAAGGTTCAATCATGTGAGCAATTGTATATAATTTCTCGACAAGTTCTGTGATTATCTTTTTTCCTGCTTCTGGATCAGTTTTAATTAATTTAAAAGGTTCTGTTTCTTGAATATATTTATCGAGAGTTGCGACATGTTGCCACGCGATTTCAGAAGCACGATGGGTATTAAATTCATTCATTTTTTCTACATATTCAACAGGAAGTTCATCAGACAAAACAACATCATCTTTTGAAACATTATCTTCGGCCATCTTGAGAATTCGATTAGTGAGATTACCAATACCGTTTGCAAGATTAGCATTATACGCATCTTTGAATCGTTCGATATCAAAATCACTATCCTCGTATGGGCTCAGTTCTCTAATTGCAAAATATCGGAGCGCATCGACCCCATATATATTCACGATCTCCACTGGATCAATCACGTTCCCGAGGGTCTTAGACATCTTCTGTCCATTCACTGTAATAAATCCATTAATAAGAATATGCGAAGTGTGAGGTAGTCCAACAGATGCGAGCATTGCCTGCCACATTGCAGCTTGCTGTCTGTGATTGTCCT
>JAYSRX010000045.1:0-12770 GCA_043720795.1 Minisyncoccota bacterium
TCTGAAAATGTTGTTCTCATGTTCTTTTATTATCATTAATGTTAACAAAAGAAAACAAGTGTATATCGTACCTGTGTCTACTAAATGGGGTACGGATCAATGTGACCTAAATGCGTGGCTTTCAGAACTTTTGGGGAGTAAAGGTTATATTAAAAGTAGTATTGAAGAATTATCTCTATTTATTTAGTAAGTTCGCAATGTTCACATTTTCACCTTTCTTGTTATACTCTCTATATGTATGAAGTCGAACTAAAAACTGAAATAACAGCGGAAGAGAAAGAGCAAATTATAGCAAACTTAAAGAATAGTGGATTTACGGAAAAAGGTTCGATGGCTCAAATTGACTACTATGTTGAGTCTGAAAAGTCTTCTTACGGAGGATATAACCTTAAAAGATATAGAAATGAAGACGGAAATATATTTTATACTCAAAAAACTTGGGAAATGGTAAATGGAGAACGTGCAAGAAAAGAGGAAGAAAGAAAATCATCACTTGATGAGTTAAGTGAAGGTCTTAAAACATCCTCACACCCCATTACTATCAAAAAAGATAGGCAGTCTTTTGAGGGTTCATATAAAGATATTAAAATCCACATTGATATGGACACTATAAAATTTGACCATTCTACAAGCATGCGATATTTCATAGAAACAGAAATTCTTACCTCAAACCAAAAAGAGATAAAAGAAATGAGGGAGTTTATTGCAGAATTTCTCAAACAATTACTTAGAAAATTAGAACTGATTGAATCTCCTGGAATGTTTACGATGGCGTTTGAAAAAAGATAAAATTCTTAATTAATTAGGGATTATAAAATCTAATTCGTTTTTTCTTTGTTAGACTTAACGTACACGAACTTATGTTACACCATTTTGGTGAAGTTTTTATTGTCCCCCTTTAGGAGCAAAACCTCCACCTTCAGGTGGTCCCTTTAGGTGATATACTTTTTTCATGCAACTCTACAGACATGGATCTCATACGGTATTTGATCTCAAATATCACATAGTATGGGCAACTAAATACAGAAAACCAATACTCACTACACACAGAGGAACGAAAGTACGAGAGCTCATCCGTGAAATATGCCGAACAAACAATGTTACGATCATACATGGTCATGTCTCGAAAGATCATGTTCATCTGTTTGTCTCAGTACCACCACAACTCTCTGTCAGCAAACTTACTCAATTGTTGAAAGGAAAGACTTCTCGAAAGCTCCTACAAGAAGACAAACAGTTGAACAAGATCTACTGGGGTTCTCATCTGTGGGCACGAGGCTATTTCGCGGTGAGCTCGGGTACTATCACTGATGAGTCCATAATCGAATACATTAAGAACCAAGACGAGGACGAGGAGAAACGAGGAGATGAATTCACGGTGAGCGACTTAGGACTTTAGTCGAGAATCAAAACTGCCTGCTTCAGCAGGTAGTGGTTTATTTTTGGATGTCCAAAAATAGGTATTATTTTTTGATATGTATTATAATTAATTTTTTCATTTACCTTAAGTTTCCATTCTCCTGTCTGTCGATCTGGAATGAACGCAGTATTACCTGCTGTGATATAACCATTTACCGATGCCCAAAGATCTATCATATTTGTTATATGCTTAAGTCCTAAATATAACCCCTCATCTCTATTTTCTTCTTTTTGAATCCTTTGGTCAAAAAAAGCCCGTTCTTTCTTTAAAAGAGGTTCTAATTTTATAAAAATTTTTCTAAAATCTATAAATCCACCCACTGCGTCAATACGATCTTTCTCTAAATTAAATAATGTTCTTAAAATTAATTGCTCTCTCTCAGACTTAATCCCATTGGACTCCTGGTTTAAAGCATCTCCTAATTCGTCCGTTGGACTTAAAAAGTTAGCCAATTCATTTTTATCATCGAGACTCAATAGAAATTGTTGTATTTCCATTAAAATCTCATTGAGCTCATTAATTTCTTCTTCTGAAAATGCACTCCATTTTTTGTCTCTATCAATATCAAATCTTTGTTTTTTAAGCGCCAAGGAATCAATTACGATTTCAGGATAATTTGAAATTAAATCCTCATAATAATTTTTGAGGCCTTCATTTCTTCCATCAACACAGAAAGAGAGAGTTCCTTCAGGGTTTAAGATGTAACCTAAATCAAATGGTGCTGTAAATAAATTAAAATGCCATTTCTTTACAGTTCCGTCTAATCCTATCTCAGATATCATATTGGATATTCCATCATAACCTTTTGTTACTTCTCCGTTAGCTATTTGTTTTTTAGGTTCCCTTAAATCCTGAAAATGCCCTCCGCGTTCTACCCACGAATCATTTGCTAAATGTTTACCAGAAATATCACCTCCTAATGTATGTACACCAGTAAAAAGACTTGGAAAAATTCCATCGCTTATTTTTCTCATATCTTCAATAATTTTAGCGATGTTTCCATTGTTTATTCCTGCATCCACTCTAAATTTTAAGACTTCACTAAGTGATGCGGGCAGGTCAGAAAAATCACGAATCTTTTCTTTTTTTAAACCAGTTTCTTCTGCTACTTGTAAAGAAAATATCTTTACACGATCACGATAAGAAATACCAAGATCAGGAATTTCAATAGTTTCATCACTTATAATATTTTTTTCCGTATCTTCAGGATCTGAATCAATCTTTGTGTCCAATAGATTTTCAATTGCATTTCCATGAAAATTAGATTCTTCGGGTGTGGCTAAGATTCTGTTTGGTTGATTTTCCATTTTTTGATTATACCAAAATAGTTCGCAACATTCACGACGTTCACAGCTGTGACCTAAATGCATGGCTTTCAGAACTTGTGAATAGTGAAGATAGTATTTCTGAAGCGATCAAGGACTTATCTTTGGTTATGATTCAGTAGATTCATAACGTTCAATTATTTTTCCAGCTTCCTTCATAAGTGACGCAAACTCTTCTTTTGTGTCAATATTTAATATTTCCTTAGGAATCGTTTTTAGAAAATCCTCAAGCAACTTTGCCTCAAGCACTTCCTTTTCTGATGTCGTTGCTTTTACAAAGTCAGGGAAGTCATCAGGATGATTGCCTTCAGGAATATATTCCCATATATCAATGTCGCTTACTTCATTTAAGTTTTCTGTTTTCATTCTAACACTATCGAGTTTGTCTTTATACTTATCTTTACAATTCACCCAGTAGTATTCGCATGCCTTATTAAAACTACCACTAGCTTCATATAGTTTACCCAACATTTCACCCAAATTCCTTCTCAGTTCATTATCTATCTTTTCAGAATATGCAATGACATTATATGCCTTACTTAACGTATGGCTGAGACCCCTGTTTTCTAACAACTGTAGGTCGATTTGCTTTTTTAAATAAGCAAAAGCCCACCTTTTTCCTAATTCTGGATAACCTAAATCAGTAAAACCACCATCTGAAAAATTACTATTTGTAGCGAAATCGTCCAGAGATAACATGGACTCATGGTCTGAAGCAAAATGTCGAAATTTCTCTTCATTGACTTGCAATCTTTCTGTTTGTTGTGCATTCTCTATTCCTTCCATAGAATCCAAAGAATTTTCTTCTGGTATATTTTCATAATATTTCATATTTACAAATTATAACCCAAAATTAAAAAGTTCGGAACACGCAAAAGGGTGTCTAAAAATATGTTGCAAAATATGGCTCAAAAATTTGTGACCCTACCGGGAATCGAACCCGGATTTACGCCTTGAGAAGGCGCTGTCCTAACCGTTAGACGATAGGGCCATGTTTAAGTTTTCAATATTTCTTAGCCTTCTCATCGAAGGCGCTGTCCGCTACCTTATTTTTTGGTTAGACGATAGGGCCATGTTTAAGTTTTCAATATTTCTTCGCCTTCTCATCGAAGGCGCTGTCCGCTACCTTATTTTTTGGTTAGACGATAGGACCAATAGCATTCATAGTATCAAAAATCTGATTTAAATAAAGGGAATCTCGCTGAATTACGAGATCCCGCGACATATTTTGATTTATCAAAATAGAAGTACTCTTGTGGTGCATCTGTATCTGTCTTCGACAGATTTGTGCGAGATGACATACAAAAAGAAACTCCCTGATCTGCCGTAGCATTTCAGGGAGTTCCGACGCATGACCGAAGTCATCGTCGATAAAGTTAACTACTAGCGTTGTTACGCTGCTTGTTGAACTTTCATTGGCAGTATATTCTCCAGACGAATGGGTACGTCTCGGAGCCAGTCGGCGATCAGTCCATAGATTTCTTCGACACTGAGTTCGGAGAGGTCGATGGTCGGCCGCGTCGTGGAACCACTATAGATACGCATGTATCCGATTTTTTCATGGACGAACCATGATTCGATCGGATTCACTGTTCCTTCGTCTTCAAGGCGTGCGAGCACGTCCTGAGACAAAGGTATATTCCTTTTATGCGCCTCCGCGAGTCGCAGACGCCTAACGAACGTTTTCAAGTTACCTTGAAACGTCTGATTGGCAGCGACGAGCGTATGCCCTTGACCATCCCTAACGACTGTCAGTGAGGCCCCAATATCAGTGCGCGATACCGAATCAAACTCCAATATGAATGGGTTGAAAAGGTCATTCGCGCTACCATCAATTATGAGTGTCTTGGTTTCTCCAAACCGTGAAGGGAGGGAGAAAACATATGGTGGAGCATAGAATTTTGCCAAGTCGAATGCCTGTTGCTGCCGACTGAGTGCAACTTGAGGAAATGCGAGCCAAGCTTCTCTCCGGGACGGATCGATCTCAGCAGCGATGGAATCAAGTGTCAGATAGTACCATGAGCGTTCCTTATTCCAGAATCGCGCATTCATCTCTCTTTGTTTGTCTGAAGCCAAGACATCGTTGTCCGCACTTACTTCCAAGACAATCGTTTTCCAAAATCTCTCTTCAGAGTGCATCAGAGCTACGATTGATTCTTCGACCCAGGCCTGGATTTCCAGGATGTTTTTTTCTGGTTCGTAACGATGCAGCAAGCTGATCGTTTTTGGAAATGTTCGGTGAAGTTTTTTCTTTGCCATGTTCTTGTCCTGAAAGCCCACGGCTTGCAAGATTTTGAACAGATACGGATGATTGAAGATATTTAACTTCCTGGCCATCAACTCGCAGCATGAGAACTGCTTCTTGAGACCATGGTCATCGAATTCACCTCGTGCCACCCCCAAAAAGAGGTGCTGAGGATACATGGCTTCACATTCTGGTCCTGCTGACCCACAAATGTAGCCATAGCTAAGACTTGGTGAGAGATCGAAATGATCCTTCCCGAACATCTTCACAAGAAAGATGGTCAGGAATTCGTCAAGGTGAGGGTGGAGATGCGTAATGATCATCTCGATGAGACGTCTAACGACTGGAGTATTCATGTGTATATGTGGTTTCTACTGTATGTGGTTGAGAAGGAGCAATTTAATCTATGCCGAATGCACAGATTGAAATTCTGTTTTGTATTATAACATATTTATGTAAAAAGTAAAGGATTTAGGACTTCCAATATTCATCCTGTCGTACCAACACTTCTTTGGCGACTCGCTTGTCAGCAAGGAGCTGGTAGGAAACCTTTTCCATCCGTGAGGATTGAGAGCCTTTTACGAGTACTACAGTATTCCCTTTTGCCCATTCAAGGACTTTTTGAGCAGCATCATCATGAGAAAGTGCTGGATAGACATGTTTAATTTTTAGATCTTGAGCTTCTTCAGCAATGATCTCTGCTCTATCACCGAGAGTGATGAGATATGAGATACCATGTTCCTTTAATTTGTGAGCAATTTTTTTATGTTCTGCCTGAGTATATTTGCCTAATTCGGACATGTCTCCAAGAACTGCGATTTTGACTGGGGCCTGTATCTGACCGAGAGTTGTGATGGCAAGATCAAGTGCTATAGGAGATGAATTGTATGAATCATCAAGAATAGTAATCTCATCCAATCCTTCGACAAGATTCATACGACCATTAGGTACTCTATATGCTGCCATTGATTGTAAAACATCAAGAACATTAATTGAAAGATCTTTTGCAACAACAAGTGATGCGAGTATCGGATATGCATGCTGGATTCCAAGTGCTCCAGTGATAGTAAAAGGTACTGAGTTTGAACCAAAATTTATTTTGATATGCTGACCGATGACATTATCGTGAGAATCATATTGCATTTCGATATTCGAAACTCCTACCCCATTTTTCTTTGCACTCATTCCGTACCACAATGTCTTGAATGTAGACTTTAAGGCAAGTTCGGCAATTTGCGTATCATCAGCGTTCAATACGAGCACTCCCTCTTTTTTGAGACCAAACATCATCTGTGCATCTTCTTCGTTCACATCCTGCGCTTTTGCAAAATATTCAGCATGCACAGGAACATCAGGAAATCTTGTAAATACAGCATAATCAAGCGAGATCCATGAAATAAGTTTTTTCATGTCACCTGGCCTGTCAGTACCGAGCTCAAGCACAAGCCAATCTGGATACTCTTTTGAAAAAAGAACTCGTGCTCCATTAATAACATTTTTTATCCACAGCTTAGGACTGTTCCATCCTGTCTGAAGACCGAGGATTGCAAGAGGTACTCCAATTTCGCTATTAAAACTTTTTTGATTCTTGCGAATCACCACAAAATCTTTAAGAGATGCATAAATTGCATCCTTGGTTGAAGTTTTTCCTACACTTCCTGCTACTCCGATTATGCGTGGATTAAAGCGTTTGAGAACAAGTGATGCTTCCCATTTGAGAATTGTATATATTATTTTTTTAAAAAGATTTTTCATATCGGTTTATCGGTCAGGTTCAACTTCATAATAATTGATAAGATATTTTACAATGTCTATAAAAGGCATCGTAAGCGTTCCGGATGCATACTGAGCTCCTTGCGGTTCAATCGTATAGAGTAACACAATAAATTGAGGATCAAAAGCAGGAAAATATCCGAAAAATGAGTGGAGATACCTATCGGCATAATACTTACCGGTGGTTTTATCTACGACCTGCGCTGTACCCGTTTTGGCTGCAATAGAGTAATTTTTTATCGATACGCTTCCGTTCAAAAGTGCCTCATCCACCACACGCACAAGCATTCTTGAAATCTCTTCGGATGTGTTTTTTGAAAAAAGTCTTTCAGGTTCAACTTGGTTTATTTTTTTGGTAACTCCGTATTCGTATCTGGTTTCTTTGATGAGGTGTGGTTGCACGAGTACTCCACCATTCCCGAGTGCTGCAAGTGCTCGGATTGTTTGAATCGGACTGATTGCAATACCCTGACCATATGACGCAGTTGCCACTTCGACATCTCGCAGAGAATCGAGATTTGAAATCAAAGGAGTCCCTTCTGCAGGAAGGTCAACACCCGTTTCCTGATGAAACATTTTTTTCATAAATCCTACAAAGCGTTCATTTCCTACTTTATTCACGACGAAGGCAACTCCAGTATTCAAAGAATTATTAAGTACGATCTGCATATCCACAACTCCTCTCCCTTTCTTATCATAATTAGAGATTGTACGATTATTGAGTGTCAGACTTCCCATGTCATTATAGGTAGTATTTGCAGTTACTGATTTGGTTTCGAGACCAATGGCCATCGAGAGAGGTTTGATAATTGAACCCATTTCATGCACATCTTCTATGGAGTGATTATTATACTGAGAGACCGAATCTACACTTCCAAAATCATTGAGGTTGAATGTCGGATATTGAGACATGGCAATTATTTCTCCTGTATTAGGATCCATTACAATAATCCCTGTGCTTTTTGGATGCCATTCATTTTGGACTGATGCGATTACTTCTTCAGTATATGCCTGAACATTAGGCTCGATCGTAGCCACCAAATCTCCACTGAATTGCCCTTCTCCAAAAGTTTTCTTTACGCCAGAATAAAATTCAACAAAAATATTCGAATAGAGATTCTTTGTGTCCTTTTTGAGGACGTCATCATAATATCTCTCGAGTCCATATTGACCTCTAAGCGTTCCGTCTTTTTCTCCGATAAAGCCCAGTACTTGTGCAGCAAGTTCGTTACCTGGATAGAATCTCCATCTTGTTTTATCAAGTATTACTCCTCTTAGTTTGAGATCTGCAATTTTGAGCCCTAGATCTTCAGGGATTCGCTTTACCAGTTCTTCATACGGATCAGTCTTTTTTGCTGCTTTCTTAAAAAAATCTGTTCGATCAATAGGTGTAATTTCGTTTAATTTTGTATACACTCTCTCTGCTTCATTGAGAGCCGATGGATCAATGGCAAGATTAAAACCAGTCTGATTGGAAGCTGCAAAAAAATCTCTTCCGTCTTTATATTTAAAAATAATCAAGCCACGATCAAAATTTTCATCTCGTCTCGAAGTACCATACTGTCTTTCTGATTTATCTTTAAAAGAATCACCTTTAATGATCTGAACATCGTATAAACGAACAATAAGCACTAATGCGATCGCAATAATACCATAAGAAAATATATTAATAACTGAAAATCTGTTCGAATTATTCATTTAGAAACGCAGTCTTAGTCGAGTCAGTCTTGATGTATGCAACTTCGTTGCTTTCCACAAAGCCCAGTGCAAGAGCACTTTCCTTTGTAACTGATTTTCTAAGAGCGATAATCTCGTGTTCTGTCTGTGTAATCTTGGTTTGCATTGAAATAATAGATTCTTCGAGGGTCACGAGTTTTTTTGAAGTTGACACAACAGCATTCATAAGGACTGCATATCCCAATAAGACCATTACAAAAAGCGTAATCATGAGGATCATTATTTTCTTGTATGAGATTGTTCTTGTTTTTGTATTCATATTTTTTCAAAAATTCTTAATTTTGCACTTCGTGCTCGTGGGTTCTCTAATAATTCATCTGAAGTTGATACGATAGGTCTTCTTGTAATCACTTCTCCTACTCCTCTTTCTGCCAACTCCTTAAATGTTTGTTTGATTATTCGGTCCTCAAGACTATGGAAGGAAATAACTGCCAACCGTCCTCCTGGGACCAAAAATTGTGGCGCTTTTAAAATAGTTTCTCGAATCGTTTCCAGCTCATTGTTCACTGCAATTCGTATTGCCTGAAATGTCTTTGTTGCAGGATTGATCTTCTTAGATTGGAATCTTCGAGGAATCGATCTGCGAACTATGTCTTCGAGTTGCGAAGTGAGTTCGATTGCAGTCTGTAACCGATACTCAACTATATTTCGAGCAATGCGCCGGGCAAAGCGTTCCTCGCCATAGGCAAATATTACATTTGCAAGCGCTTCCTCTGAGAATTCATTCAGGATAATTTTGGCAGTGAGTTCCTGATCTGACGGCGTGTCATTAAGTGTCATCAGAAGCGGTTCATCAAATCGAAATGAAAATCCTCTACGTGCGATATCAAGCTGTTCCGAACTTAGACCAAGATCAATTACAATTGCATTAACTTTTTGTATGTGATGTTTTGCCAAAATTTCTGGAAAATTTCTGTAGTTCCCTTTTTCCAATATGATATGCGCAGTGCAGCCTTCAAGATTCTTTGACGAACGATCGATTGCCTGGGCATCCGCGTCAACACCTACAATAGTGAGATCCTTTAGTCCAAGCTGACACACAGCCTGAGCGTGACCTGCACTACCGAGCGTCAAATCCACGTATGTCGCACCGTGAGTGAGCTGGATATTTTCTATTACTTCTTTTAAAAGAACCGATTTGTGTCTCATAATTAAATGGCTCCTATTTGTCCGAGTTTTTCGGCGATCGAATCTGCATTTTTTGAAACTTGTTCGTTAAAGGCGTCCCATGCAGTTTCGTCCCAAATTTCAACTCTGTTATAGATACCTGCAAAAACCACTTTTGTCTTGATTTTTGCAAAGGAACACAGATTTTCTGGAATCAAAATTCGACCGACTGAGTCAATCGAAACTTCGTGGGCGCTTGCCAGCAAAAACCTATTGAAGTTTCGAGCATCTGACTGAGTAAAACTTAATTCACCCAGTTGTGCTGCAATCTTGTTCCAATCTTTCAGTGGGTACATTGAAAGGCAATTATCAAGACCTTTTGTTATAACGACTTTCTTACCGAGCACATCACGAAATTTACTCGGAATTGATATTCGTTTTTTTTCGTCGAGTGTGTGTTTGAATTCGCCAATTAACATGATTTTCTTGATTTGCCACAAGGGCATTCCCAATTTCTACATTCGCTTCTCCTACCAGAGGATTTCTATTTTGATGAATCAAAATATGTTGCTCATAAGAAATTTAGGTTTACCACTTCATCCCACTTATCTACTATTCTACACCACTTCACTTAAATTGGATAATCAAAACCCCACCCTATATGTGGATAAACAATCAAAAAACACCCTTATTTTGTAAAGATGTTTAAAGTATTTGGTAGAATAAAGAAAATTACAGATATCCTCTCTCACTTAGGCTCGACATATTTTGATTTATCAAAATAGAAGTGCTCTTGTAGTGCGACCTAATAAAATAAAGAAAATACTCTGAAATAATTCAGACAGCTGGGTGCCGTAATCGGCGGGTCCCCTGGATGAATTATTTCAGAGTATTTTGGTATTTTAAGCAGGTCTGCAGAATCGTTCGAGTAGGATATCTGTAATTTTCTTTATTCTCTAGGTCTCATCAAAGGAAACAGCTGTGCTTCACGGACAGGCTTATCTGCCAAAAAAGTAAAGAATCGTTCTCCGAATCCAAATCCGAACACCGGTGGCATTCCATATTCGAGCATTTCGACATATTCGTAGTCGGGCATCATTGCTTCATCGTCCCCTGCTGCAATTAATTTATTCTGGACATCAAAGCGCTCTGCTTGCTCCACAGGATCATTAAGCTCAGCATGTGCACGACCAATCTCGCTCCCTGCCAAGATTACTTGGAACATTTCTGTCTTTCGAGAATCAGAAGCGAGTTCTTTTGAAAGTGGAGCAACGAGTTTTGGATGATTAATAAGAAAACACGGACCGGAAATTTGTTTTCGGCAGTATTTCCACAGTGAGTCAGTCATTCGCTCTTTATTTTTTCCATCAAATTTTACTTCCAACTTTTTGAGTGTTTCTTCCATCTCTGCCTCAGAAGATTCGAGAACATCGATTCCAGTTCGTTTTTTGATTTCTTCAACATAATCAATTTCGGTCCACTCTCCACCGAGATCAAATGTGTGTCCACGTGTTGCAAATTCAGTTTTACCAAACACAGTCTGAGCAAGAGTTCGATAAAGATCTTGGACCATTTTTTTACCATCTTCAAGGTTCATGTATGCTGCGTAGCATTCGAGGTTAGTGAACTCTTGGAGATGTTCTGGGCTTGAACCTTCATTGCGATAGACTCGCCCGATTTCAAAAGTCTTAGGCATTCCTGCAGCCATGAGTCGTTTTTGCCACAATTCCCCTACTGAGATTCGTAGGAATACATCCATATCGAAATCGTTGTGATGAGTAGCAAATGGACGCGCTTCTGCACCACCAGTTGTTATCTCGAGTGTCGGAGTTTCAACCTCAAGAAAATCTTTCTGTTCAAAAAAGTTTCGAGCCGTTTTCCAAAAAAGAGATTTTTTCTTAAATAAATCCTGAAGCTCTTCAGATAATAAAATATCAAGATATCGCTTTCTCAATCTATCATCCTCATCTTTGAGACCGTACCAACTGTCAGGAATAGGCAGGAGTGTTTTAGAAAGCATTCGCCACCCATCAACTTCAATACTCTGTTGTCCTGATTGTGTAAGGAATACTTTTCCAGATACCTCTACAAAGTCACCCGTGTCTGCAGTTTCTTTAAATAGATCAAAACTCTCCTCAATAGAATCATTTTGAAGATATGAGATGGGATTATCTTTTTTAAAAACAACTTGTATCTTGGCTGTACCATCAAATACATCTACAAACAAAATCGCTCCTTGTCCTCGTTTGGAAGTAATTCGCCCATTAATAATAACCTTGCTTTTTTGAGCCGCTAATTCTTCAAAATGACTTATAATAGTTTGAACTTCGTGAGTTCGCTGTGAATCACTTGGATACACCGCAATACCTTTTGAAAGTAAGAGTTCTTTTTTCTGCAGTCGTACTGCTTTTAATTCTTCATGTGATGCCATGAAATGAGTATACCACAAGAGTATTCCCAATTTCTACCTTCGCTTCTCCTGCCAGAGGATTCCTATTTTGATAAATCAAAATATGTTGCTCAGAAGAAATTTAGGTTTATCATTAAATTATTTAACTTCGAGGATTTTGTATTTTACCGTACCTCGTGGAGATTGAAATTCAAAAGACTCACCTTTTTTCTTACCAAACAATGCAGCTCCGAGTGGAGAGTTGTGACTGATTTTCCCAACAGAAATATCTGCCTCTTCCGAACCTACGAGTGTGAATGCGTTCTCGACTGAATCACCTTCTTTTTTGACAGTTACCTTTGAACCAACTTCAACAATGTCACCGGATGTATGTCGAACTATTTCTGCATTCTTGAGAATATTTTCCAATGATAGAATTCGAGCCTCAGTCTGAGCCTGTTCTTCTCGAGCTTCGTGATATTCGGCATTTTCAGAAAGATCACCGAGTGATCGGGCATGTTCCAAGTGATCAGCAACTTCTCTTCGTTTTACTGTCTTAAGATCATGTAATTCGAGTTGTAATTCGTTGTATTTTTCTTGTGTTAAGTATTCTTTGGTTTCCATAGAAAATATATTATTTAAAGCCCTATTATACGGATTTTGGGTAAAAAGTCAAAAACGGGTTAGAAACATTTAAAATAGTAAGAAAAGGTTATTTCTTCACTTAAGCTTCGACCTAACAAAATAAAGAAAATACTCGGAAAAATTTTGACA
>JAYSRX010000046.1:0-4300 GCA_043720795.1 Minisyncoccota bacterium
CTGCATTTTCAGATATGGTTGAAGTTATTCGTGATGCATTTGAAAAAGCACGGTTGCAATAATTATCCACATCTTTACATTAGACGTGATAAGCGAGAAAATAGAAGTAGTCGAATTTTAATTCAACATAACATTTTAAACATATGGCAAAAGGACAAGATAAAAGAAAGGAGAAAAAGAAACCCAAAAAAGCAGCAGTCAAGAAATAATTGGAGGAAATAAAAAGAAAGGACACAATCCTTTCTTTTTTATTTGAAAGACTGGAATAAATCTCATTTTAATGGTATGGTGATGCGATGTCGAAAGAAGAAGCTATTGTACGATTTGAGAAAGTATCGTTCGAATATGGCCACAACAAACCCATCCTTGATGAGGTATCTTTTTTGATTCGTCAAAAAAGCAAGACTACTATTATGGGGCAGAATGGAGCAGGGAAGAGTACGATCTTCAAAATGATTACGGGCGATCTCAAACCTGAAGACGGAAAGATTAATATCGTAAGTGGAGTAAGTATTGCCGTTTCTAGACAAGTAATTGCCCGAAGTGAACTCGAATTGACTGTGCGGGAATTCTTTGAAAAATGTTTTGATAAAAAAGTATATGATATCGATCCTCGAATCGATGAGGTGCTTGAAACCGTAAACCTTGTGGCTCCGCATGATCGTCTGATCAAAAGTTTTTCTGGAGGACAGCAGGCTCGACTTCTGCTTGCTTCTGCACTTATCCAGAATCCAGATGTATTGCTTCTTGATGAACCTACGAACAATCTTGATAAGGCTGGGATTGCTCACCTTACAGATTTTTTAAAAGAATATAAAAAAACAGTACTCGTTATCTCTCATGATGCCGAATTCTTGAATTCATTCAGTGACGGAGTTCTTTATCTCGATGTCTTTACTCGCAAAGTAGAGCAGTATGTAGGAAACTATTTTGATCTTCTCAAAGAAATTACAATTCGTATTGAAAAAGAGAATCGAAAAAACGCTCAACTTGCAAAAGAAATTCAAGAGAACAAAGACAAGGCAAACTTCTTTGCTAACAAAGGGGGACAGATGCGTATGGTGGCAAAGCGAATGCGTGAAAAAGCAGCAGAGCTTGAAGACGCAAAAGTTGATGTTCGTAGAGAAGACAAGACTATTCGTCATTTTAAAATTCCTGCACAAGCTGATCTTTCTGGTGAATTGATTACTATTACATCTTTTACAACAATGGATCCGAAGACTCACAAGATCGTGACCAAAAATGCAGATGTTGCTTTACATAAAAACAAACACTTACTTCTTGCTGGACCAAACGGGATTGGTAAAAGTACATTGCTCGAATCACTCGCAACAGGTAAGGCCAAAGGTGCCAAACTCAAAACAGGTATTCGTGTTGGATATTACCGACAAGATTTTTCTACGCTTAATTTTGATGACACGGTGTACAAATCTTTGACCGAAATTATGCAGACACGCGACGAGCATCACATGCGAGGTGTTGCTGCTAGTTTTCTTATTACATCCGAAATGATGGGCACACGAATTGAAAGTCTTTCAGAAGGGCAAAAAGGTCTCGTAGCTTTTGCTAGACTTGTACTCCAGGAGCCTGCAATTCTGATTCTTGATGAGCCAACCAACCACATCAATTTCCGTCACCTTCCTGTAATTGCAAAGGCATTGAGTGAATTCCAGGGGGCAATGATTCTCGTAAGTCACGTTCATGAGTTCGTGGCACAGATCAGGATTGATCAGGTGCTGCAGTTGGATAAATAAATCTATTTTTATATAAAATTACAACATAATTTCCTGATGTTTTGTCGTTGACAGGTATTTTTAAAAAGGGTATTTTGGGGAAAGAAAGACCTATAAAAAATGAAACCAATTAGTGATAAAGACCTTTGTGATCGTTGGGCAGCTACTGAAAATGCTCTGGCACACTTACGTACTACAACCAGTCATCGGAGACATCAATATCCGAATAGTATCCACAATGTGGGTGATCCGTTCTTGAGAGACTACTCAGTTATCAAAAGCTCAAAAGGTTGGAGAAGAGGAATGCTCAAGAATCAAGTTGCGACCACAAGATGCAAATCACATCTCCGTTGCCGTGCTTCTCATGTCTGTGAAGTAGGTGCGCATTCTGAACGAGTTGCCAGTCACTTGGGTCTAAATGTTTTTCTTGCTCAAGCAATTGCAGCAGGTCATGACATTGGACATGTTCCTTTTGGACATCAAGGAGAACATTACCTTCAGGACAGGGTAAAAATGAAATTCACCCATGAAGTGATGGGAGTGATCGTGGCTCAGAAGATTGAAAGAAAAGGCAGGGGTTTAAATCTTACTCACGCCACTCTCGATGGAATGTGGCGACACTCTGGTAATAACGCATGTCTCGAGATGACTCAAGAGGCTTGGGTTGTTAATATTTGCGACAAAATTGCTTATCTGTGGGCAGATCTTAACGACTTCAAAAGACTTACTTGGACTTGTTCCAAGGAGGTTTATGATGTCGCTGCTGACTTTGGCCCCAGTCAACGTCACCGAACCTTCCGTACAATGCTTGCTTTGTGTGAGGAGTCTGCTGTGACAGGCAGAGTGAAGTTTGAAGATTCTGAAGAGGCAATCTTATTCAATCACTTTCGTAAGCTCATGTACAAGGAGTATGACAAACTCGTTGAACAAAAAGTCGGAAGGTTCCTTGATCCAATCTATGATTTCTTGGAAAGAAGTGAGAAGATTCCACCTTGGTTAGGTATTGCACTCCTAACTGATGCGGAAGTGTGTGCCATTCATACAAATCCCGATTTACTTAGTTGGAGTCATATCGACACTACTGGTCTTGGTGAAATCATTAATCTGATGGACCACCCACATTTATTTGATCCGAATCTGTATAGGCTTGATCTTGATTGGTAACACGAAAGCGTCGTCCCGCTCGGGTCGGCGCCTTTTTATTGCACATTGTGTAATAAAAGGTAGTATGGGCAAAGAACAACGAACATCACTTTATGAAGAAAAAGACAGAAATTGAAACGAAGCACCGAGTAATTGGTTATATTCCAAGTCAAATCACTTGTTTTAATCCTCAAGTTTTTTGTCTCGAACAAACGTATTTGATCGATGGAACACTTGGAGAGCGACGCGTCAGAAGAGTAATTAATCCTGAGAGAAAATTTTCGTATCTGTATACGGAAAAAATTCCAACTGAGGACCCGCAATCACGGAACGAAGTTGAGCAAGAAATCTCTGCTGAAGAATATGAGTCCTTGAAAGCAAACGAATCTCATCCAAAATGCCAACCGATTCTCAAATATCGATATGTGTTTGTTTACGAAGGGCAAGTATTTGAGTTGGATGTGTTTTCGGAGCCACTCAATGGGTTAGTTACTCTTGAGCGCGAAGTTGGATCCCAAGAAGCACTCGAGAAGATTATCTTTCCGCCAACATTGAAACTCATTGATTTGAAAGGAGACAAGCGATTCTCCAATCGTCGTCTTGCAGAAGATGGACTTCCTGCAGTTTCATTGATTCTCCTTTGATTTCAAGTTCCACTTTGCATAAGCGAGTGGAATTTTTTATATAAAAAACTGACGCACTTTCGTGCGTCAGTTTTTTAAAGTGAGATTAAGCTGGAGTTTCTTCTGAAGAAATTTCTTCTTCAGCTTCAACTACTTCTCCTTCAACTGCTTCAGGAGCAACTTCTTCTGCAGGAACAACCGGAGTCGTTTCTTCTTCTGTAGAAGGAGTTGGAGTTACTTGTGTTTCGTCCATAGTGTTTGTATTAGATTGATAAGCACACATAGTATCATTTAAATCAAGCGTTACCTAATTATCTATTTTCCAAATTATGATTTGCAGTATACTTAGAGTATGAACATGCCACCACTCACACCAGAAGAAAAACGAGTTATCGTAGACAAGGGGACTGAAGCACCGTTTCAGGGTAAATATGACACGCATTTTGAAAAAGGAACATATCTATGCCGTCAGTGTGGTGTGCCTCTGTATGTATCAAATGATAAGTTTGATGAGGGTTGCGGATGGCCAGCATTTGATCAAGAAATTCCAGGTGCAGTAAAAAGAACTGTTGATGCCGACGGACGACGAACTGAGATTACTTGTATCAATTGTGAGGCACATCTCGGACATGTATTTACAGATGAAAACTTAACTCCTCAGAATGTTCGTCATTGCGTGAATTCTGTATCGCTCGAGTTCAGACCTGAGTGATGTGTGTAAAAATTTTTTCTTTTATATAAAAAATCTTGATATACTGCGAGTATCAAATGAACTATATTTCTACTCACAAACTTAAATCC
>JAYSRX010000047.1:0-4295 GCA_043720795.1 Minisyncoccota bacterium
CGCCACTCTTTTTACTTAAACGTCTTAATATACAAATCCTCAACTTCCTTACGAGCCCAGGGAGTCCGTCTGAGGAATTTGAGACTTGAAGGAACACTTGGTTCATTCCAAAAGCACCGAATATTAATTTTTTCGCGTAATCCTTTCCATCCATATTGTCTGACCAAATCTTCAAGAATGGATTGAAGGGTTTTGTTATGTAAGGGGTCGTTTGTCATGAGAAATACAGTCTACCTTTTTGTGATGAATAAATAAAGAAACCGTCCGATCTCTGGTCCATCGTTTGATAGATAACGGATGATCGAACGGTATTGGGTTTTATGCATCTTCTGCTCTATGGCAAATGGGGAGAACGACTTGCCGTTGATAGAGAAGTGATCCAAAAATATCTACATAATGCGTATGAGATCGAGTTCATTGGTTTGGGTTTTGCTTGAGCTTTTGATTATTAAGTACCTATGATTATGAGTTCTGGTGAAACTTTATCCTATGAGATACCTCTCTTCACAATTAAACTCCTTTTGTAGAGGAAAGCAAGGGAGGAGAAGGAAATGAAAAAATAAAACACCTCGCAAATAATTTGCTATAATTCATTCATGAAAAATACATTCATGATCCTTGTTGCTATGATTGTACTCGCAGTAGCTGGGTACATCATATTAGACAATAAACCCGTTCAAAGTCCGACACTGCCTCAATCGACTGCTTCTTCAACTGTACTTGTTACTAATCTTGCCCCGGCAGTTTTTATCAAAAGTGATTCTGATTCCCAAAAACACGAAGTGGCAACGACGAGTACTGCAACTCCAGGCTCGACTGTATCAACAGGGGAGGCTGGACGAGCACTGATAGAGGAGGCTTCCAAAAAAATCGTTCTTGATTTTGATACAGAACTCGTTCTTTCGAGCAATATGAATGGTGAAGAACATAATATACTGAAGGCAGGTTCGGTATGGTCTCGAGTGGAAAAAGTATTCGAGAAAGGACAGTTTTATGAAATTGAAACTAAAAACGCAGTAGCTGCCGTGAGAGGAACTTCTTTTGGTGTGACATACAAAGATGAGACTACTTTTCTTATAGTTGTCGAAGGTGCAGTTTGGTTTGCTCCTATTGATGCCAATGGACAGGCAGATGAGACAAAAGCGGTGATTGTAAAAGCAGGCGAAAAAGCACAAATAAAGGATGGAAAAGTCAGTGTGTTTGCAATTTCCTCTTCTGACAAAAAAGATTCATGGTATGTATTTGTGAATGAACTACTCTCACCAATGACATCGCAGGCGACCTTGCACGCGACATCAACTGTAAGTACAACAAAGATACTCAACACCACGAATACTTCTCCAAAACCAAGTACGACTTCAAATTCTAACGGAGGTTCACCTTCTTCATCTGGTGGGGGAACTGTTGCGACTCAAGAGTCACTTCAAAACTCGAATATTTCTATTAGAGAAATAAGCCCAAAAGCAATGCAACAAGGGGCAACAGACAACCCTATTACTCTGACTGGAGTTGGATTTAAAGATGTTACGACGATTCTTTTGAATAAAACTCCGATCCAATACTTCTACGTGTATAGCGATACTCAGATCGACTTTGGAATAAATCTTGAAACTCAAGCAGGGACATATGATGTTACAGTGATCACTTCTGCAAACACCCAAGACACTCTCTCGGGAGGCTTGACGGTCACACCAATGGAGAGTAGATTTCTTCAAAATAATGCTCAGTAGCATATGAATATCAAACGACTCAGTATTCTCCTTCTGGTCTTGAGTGCTTCGGTTTTTGCATATGCATATGGAATTTTTGATACTGCACAGGAATCTTTGACTGATCGTTTCTTCCTTCGTACAAGTCAGCCTCAAAATATTCTGATTGTAGCGGTTGATGATGCGAGTCTCAAAGTCTTTGGACAATGGCCATGGAAACGAGAAGTGATTGCAAAAACGATCGACGCCCTGCAAGATGCACAGGCGATCGGAGTCGATATCAATTTTTCAGAAATGTCTCGTTTTGGCGCTGAAGATGATCAAGTTCTTGCTCAGGCTTTGCAAAATTCTCAGGTTCCAGTTGTGCTTCCTGTAGAGCTGCGTGCTGATGGAAAAGTACGAGTCGTACCTTTACCAACACTTCTCCCTTATGCTCATCTTGGTTTTGTAAATATCATAAAAGATGTTGATGGAACAGTAAGAAAGATAGAAACCCTCAACGAGGGGATCTTAAGTTTTTCTCATGCATTGATTAGTTCTTCAACTCTACCCCAAGACATGCGAATCAAATATGTCGGACCTGCCGGTACGTTCCTAACCGTTTCGCTGGTCGACGTAGTGAATGGAATGTTGCCGAGCAGGATCACAGAGGGTGCACATGTCTTGATCGGTGTGACCGCATCGAGTCTTCGGGATAATTCCAAAACTCCCTTTGGTGATATGCCTGGGGTTGAGATTCATGCCAATGCGCTCAATACAATGCTCGAAGGAACATATCTGAAGGACATTTCCAAACCATTGGGCAGTCTTGCAGTTGTGCTTGCTTCAGTGATAGCTTCTCTTCTAGTGATCTCTGTCCGACGATTCAGATATCTTGCGAGTGGATTGGTTGGTCTTGTCGTTGTTGTTGCTGTTATCAGTTTTGTTTCGTTTGATCTTGGGATTATTTTTCCGCTTCTTTATCTGTTGTTTGCAATTCTTATCAGTGCTGGTGGAATGCTTGGATTTCAATATATTACTGAGTCAAAAGAAAAGCGCTTTATCCGTCAAAGTTTTCAATACTACTTAAGTCCAGCGGTAATCAATCAGATTATAGAGCATCCGGAAAATCTTCGTTTGGGCGGAGAAAAGCGCGAAGTGACAATTCTTTTTTCAGATATTCGCGGTTTCACTTCAATTTCAGAACAGCTTTCTCCTGAACAGCTTGTTCAGGTGATGAATGAATATCTCACCGCAATGACAGACATCATCATGAAGTACAATGGAGTGGTAGATAAATATATCGGCGATGCAATCATGGCTTTTTGGGGTGCACCGGTTACAAACCAGCAGCATGCACAAGACGCGGTATTGGCTGCGCTTGAGATGATTGAGAAACTTAAGGAAATGAATGCAGAGTGGCGATCTCGCAGTTTGCCTCCGCTTGCAATTGGAATTGGCATAAGTACTGGCGAGGTGATTGTTGGCAACATGGGTTCAAACAAAAGGTTTAATTATACAATCATGGGTGATGAAGTAAATTTCTCTTCTCGTCTTGAAGGGTTAAATAAAATGTACGGCACTACATGCGTTGTTGGCGAAGCAACCGTACAAAAAACAAATGGAATTGGATTTCGTCTGCTCGATAGTGTAACAGTAAAAGGCAAGGCAATACCAAAAAATATTTTTGAATTGATGGAAAAAGACTCACCTCGATTGTGTGCAGATTTTGCAAAAGGTAGAGAGTATTATCAAAAAGGCGAGTGGGACGATGCAATCCGAATATTTGAATTATTGGTCTCAGAACATAATGACGGCCCATCGAAAATTTTACTCGAGCGCTCAAAAGATTTTAAACAAAATCCACCAAGTGAGTGGAACGGTGTGTGGGAGTTTCATGATAAGTAAAGATGTAGAGGGTTGATGTGTTGATACGGAGAGGAATTCACACTTGTCGAACCTAAAAAATAATAATACCAAGGGGGTGGGAAGCCAGCATTTTATGTACTAGTTAAGGCAACATACGATCCAATAACCGGAAAGATTATACTTACGAAGGAACAGACAACATATCCTTTCATGAAGAATCCCCAGACGGGATTATTTGAATGGGAAGGAAAGACATATCCTGGTGATACATTTACTGATATTGGGAATGCGCAGGACATAAATGGTAACAGTGTTACTAAAGGAGGAGTAGAATTCAATTACAATGCAGCAACAAAGAAACTGAGCGTTACGTACTAGTGGTTGAAATCTATTGAAGAATATTGAAATTCTTTGCAAAATAGATATAAAGTAGTATCTTAGTATTCAGCAACTCCTGTACAAAATGAAAATAAAATATCATGAATGGAAATGTCTCGTGTGTGGAAATATTTCACGATTCACTGGCAAAGACATATTTTCCGAAATGCCATATTGGTTCACAATCAGAACGGAAGGATGTGTATCTTCGAGCGAGCGACCTAGTTTTAACACAACGGTCTGTTCAATCCCTTGTCTTGAAAAAGCAAGTGAGATAATTGATGGCTCAATCAAGAATCATACACGCTCAATTCCGAACAAAAAAGACATCGAAGCAATAATTTGTGATGAATGTGGGAA
>JAYSRX010000048.1:0-4250 GCA_043720795.1 Minisyncoccota bacterium
GGAAAAAATTCTTGGTACTCAGATGCAAGTTGAGCTGCAAGAGTTTTGTTGTGAGCAATTACAAGAGTCGGTTTTTGAAGGTTCTCAATTATATTTGCAACGGTAAACGTTTTACCTGATCCTGTTACTCCCATGAGCGTTACTTTTTCTTTCCCCTTATCAAAAGCCTCCAAAATCCCTTTAATGGCTTTTGGTTGATCTCCAGCTGGTTGATACTTAGAGTGGAGCTTGAATTTCATATTGACAAGATACCATAACAGGGGTAGTTTGACGAGAGAACAGCCCTACAATCATGAAAAATACTAGTAAACAAATTGAAACAGTCGATATTGTCGTTTTACTTCACTTCGAACCAGATTTTTCAGATGTCGATGATAAAGGTACTCACCTTGAAAAACGTTGGGATCTGGAGAAATCACCTTTCTGTCAGCTTCTTTTGAAAAACGAGACGAGAACCAGTGACATTGTCCTCATTCGCTACCCGCACACAGAAGATGTTTCTCGGCTTATCTATGTGCCCAAGATTGCGGCCTTTTTGGAAATCACCTCCAAACGAACGACTGAGAGCCCTAAAGTTATCAATGTCGAGGCTGAATATGAATTGCTTTTCGAAGAAAGTAGTAGTGGTTTTACACCAGCAATCATGAGCAAGGATGCAATCGTGAAAGTTCTTCTCGAAGATGGGTGGAAATATCCCGAATGATTACAATTCTCGAAGGCGCGGCCACAGCCGCGCTTTTTTATTTTATATAAAACTTTATTCTTCTGGAAGTTCTGTATGTTCAGAATAATATAAAATATCTGCAGGTGTAATTCTAAAAATATCACCTTGCAATCTTGAATGAATTTTAAAACTCATATCTTCTTCAATGTCTCTATAAATTTTTGAATGACCTTCTTCTACCCAAAAATTCATAATTCGATTGTGAAAGTCTCGTTCACTCTCACCTTCTGATCTTGCTTCTCCTTTGAGCACCAAAAACAAATCTGCTGCTAATCTAATCTGATTTTGCAACCGATCCTTGGGCGTAATCTCGTGAGTCATTAAACCTTCTTCTTCGTGCATAAAAAAATCATTATCGTGTTTTTCCATATATTGACATTATATACGACACGAGCTAATTTAACAGCAGATTGTAAATCCCTAACAAAACTACACATGAGAGTTATCGTTAATGTCTTTTTTGATGGAGACGGCGCACATGGCCCAAATACAGGAAAAGTGACAAAATTTTGGAATGATTACGATGATGGGCGCATTGGCCCTCGCAAAATTGGAGTCATGGAAAAGTGGCCCCTCAGAATTATCCCCAGTTATCACGACAGGTTCGATCTGCAATTAGGAAACCATGTTATTGGGCTCTTTGTGACCAACCGAAGCATTTCCAAAGATGAAGTCGTGATCGACACGTCATGCATGTCGGTGAAAGTAGATGGTCATCCTCTACCTGGATTTTCCACAATGAATTCAGAGAGCAAAGAGCATCTGTTTCTCAATCTTGAATTTTCTTCCTGAACCTTCCTCACTCTTTTTATCCTCTCGCACCTGCAAGAGGATTTTATTTATTCAAATACCCTTTCAAAAACTCTTCCTTAAACTCTTCGAACGTATCCCCCAACAAATGTTCTCTCATCTGATCAACTAGTCTCACAATAAATCTCAAGTTGTGAATTGTCGCAAGCGTAGCGCCAAGCATTTCTTTTGCTCTAAAAAGATGTGAGAGGTAAGCCTTTGTAAAATGCTGACACGTATAACAATCACAGTTCTTGTCTATCATTTCAAAATCCTCTTTGAATTTTTCATTAAAAAGATTTATTTTCCCAGTCTTCGTATAAACTTGTCCATTGCGTGCAATTCGGGTTGCAGCGACACAGTCAAATGTATCGCATCCGTTTTCAACTCCCATAAAAAGATCTTCGACTTCCCCGATCCCTAGGAGATGTCGTGGTTTTTCTTTTGGAAGAAATTCATTTGCCCACAATACCCCGCTCGACATGTCTTCTTTTGCAAAACTTCCACCAATTCCGTATCCATCAAAATCCATTTCTCCGAGAAATTGTGCACTCTCTTTTCGTAAATTTTCAAAACGTCCACCTTGAATTACTGCATAGAGAGCTTGTCTCTCTGCATTATCTTTTGACTGATGAAAATCCAAACATCGCTTGGCCCATCTGTGAGTCCGATCGAGAGATCGTTTTTGATAATGCTCGCCTTCCATGGGTGATGTGCATTCATCGAAGGCAAAAATAATATTTGCACCGATAGTGTGTTGGATTTCAATTGCTTTTTCGGGAGTGAAGTAATGAGCACTTCCATCGATATGAGATCTGAATGTCACACCGTTTTCATCTATGCGAGCTTTACCGGCATTACTTCTCTTTTTACCTTCGATAACTTCTTGTTCAAATGGAAGCATTATCTCGTCTTCATTTCCTTTTGTAATTTTTGAAATTGAATATCCAAAAGCTGCGCCAAGTGAAAATACTTGGAATCCTCCAGAGTCAGTAAACGTAGGTTTGTCCCAGTGCATGAATTTTTGCAGTCCTCCTGCCTGTTCAATAATCTTTTCTCCTGGTTCGAGATAGAGATGGTACGTATTAGCGAGTACAGCTTGCGCTCCGAGAGATTCAATTTGTTCAGGAGTAAGAGATTTTACCGTAGCCTTGGTTCCGACCGGAATAAACGCAGGTGTTTTGATTATTCCTTGAGCAGTATGAATCTCACCGACACGAGCGCGTCCATTGGGATGTTCTTTGAGTATTTTGAATTGGATTGGTTTTTTCATAGACAAGATGACAATTACTGATTCTGCTTTATAATGACTCTATCATGTTATTTTTTAAAAAAAAGCTGCCAACCAGCACAGAAAGAGAAGGAGGTAATCGACCAGAAAAATTAATTGACTCTAAGCCACTGACATTACCAGAACTTGATGAAATAATCAAAAATCGAATTTCAACAATTCAGAAGGAATTTTCAGATGGTTTTAATTTTATAAAACAACATCCCAAGACTGTGAGTTTTTTTGGATCAGCTCGAACAGTTGAGACAGAAGATGATTATAAGAATGCGTACGAACTTGCGCGTCAAGTTTCTGCATTAGGATATGCAGTTATAACTGGTGGAGGCCCTGGAATTATGGCAGCTGCAAATCGAGGAGCTTTTGATGAAAAAGGTGAGTCTATCGGTTTTACAATTGAACTTCCCCACGAACAATCGACGAACAAGTTTCTTAATGGTTCTCTAAATTTTAGATATTTCTTTGCTCGCAAGGTTGCGCTCACATATGCCGCCGAGGCATATGTCTACTTCCCTGGTGGATTCGGTACATTCGACGAATTATTCGAAATCCTTACACTTGTACAAACTCACAAAATTGAAAAAGTACCTATCATACTTTTTGGTTCATATTTTTGGACTCCACTTAAAGATTTTCTATGTGAATACCTTGGTTCAAAAGGAAAAATTGATAATCATGATCTGGAACTATTTACTATTACAGACTCAATCGAAACTGCAATGCAAATTATCAAAGAAGCTCCAGTCAGAGAAGCTAATTAGTGATACAAGAAATTTGTTCGTTTATTTTTTGGCGCAACACGTCAGGTTTTTGAATTCCTTTTACAATAAAATTAGTCAGACTTCCTGCACTCTGAATTTCAAGATCTCCATAATTAAGCACTGAAGCAATAATCCCCTCAGTTTTGGATGAAATATCTTGAACTTTTGATAATTGAAGGGTCGAAATTTCTCTGTGCCACAAACCTATCTGGTCTATATCAATAATATGGAGATTTGTAATCACCAAGACGTCAAGAAAATGGTTGGTCCAAATAACGAAACCGATATTCCAAATAATAAAAACCCACGAGAGCATTATGACAATGGAAAGTAGACTCACGTTCCCTAACTCTGACGGAAAATCTGGAACAGCAAAAACAACTGATGTCGCGACAAGGGGTATAAGCAAACTAAAAAAGAGCAGTGCTGTTTCAAAAAGAGGTTTGAACCAATGTCTGCGCGCCACCAATATGATGTGTTCGTTTTCTTCAAGTTTAAATGCCATATCCAAAAATATATAAGCCAATAAAAAATAACAGTGCTATAAGAATCGCAGAGGAAATAAAAAAATAAAGTCCCTGCATTACTCTCTTGATCTGTACATTGAACGAATAAAAATTCCAATGGTGTACTAAAGTAATTCCAAAATACACAAACATGATTACTAACACTAAAAATAAAACCAGAA
>JAYSRX010000049.1:0-4192 GCA_043720795.1 Minisyncoccota bacterium
GAGGCAAGCATTTTATCAAGTCGAGCTCGCTCTACGTTAAGGATTTTACCTCGTAGTGGCAAGATTGCTTGTGTTCGACGGTCTCGCCCTGTCTTAGCTGTACCACCCGCAGAGTCTCCCTCTACAATAAAGAGTTCAGCTTCTTCTGCAGACTTAGTCTGACAATCAGCAAGCTTACCAGGGAGAGTCATCCCTTCAAGTGCACCTTTTCGAAGTACTGAATCTTTGGCAGCCTTAGCAGCTTTTCGAGCTCGAAGTGCAAGATATACTTTGTTAATAATCTGTTTTGCATCATCAGGATTTTCTTCAAGATATTCATTGAATGCTTCTGAAAAAACACTTTCGACAGCGCCTCGTGCTTCTACTGATCCAAGCTTGGCTTTGGTCTGTCCTTCAAATTGAATCTCTGGCATCTTTACCGAAACCACAACAGTAAGACCTTCAAGTACATCACTCCCATCAAACGCATCTCCTTCTTTTACCATCTTGTTTTTCTTGGCGTAGTTGTTGAGGTTACGAGTAAGGGCAGTTTTGAATCCTGTAATATGTGTTCCACCTTCTGGTGTGTTGATATTGTTAGCAAAAGCTACGATTCGTGGAGAAATATCATCAACGTATTGAAGAGAGACTTCTACGAGCACATCTTGATATTGTTTTTCTGTATAAAAAATAGTGTTGTGAACTGGTTTTTGAGTTTGGTTATAGAATGCAACAAGGGATCGCAGTCCTCCTTCAAAAAAGAATGTTCGTGAAGGTGCTTCAATATCCGTATCTGCAATGTAATAGATAGAATCAAGATCAATCTTGCCTGTGTATTCTCGAGCATCGATTACGGTAATCTGAAATGCCTTTACAAGATATGCTTGTTGTCTAAGATGGGTTACTATTCGTTCGTATGAAAATTCGGTACTTGGGAAAATTTGATCGTCAGGTTTGAATCTGATAATTGTTCCTTGTTTGTCTGAAGAACCAACTTTTTTTACATCAGCTAGTTTTTTACCTCGTGCATATTCTTGGATATATCGTCCTCCATCTTTGTGAACTTCTGCGACAGTATGTTCTGACAAAGCGTTCACAACTGATGCACCTACTCCATGAAGACCTCCAGACACTTTGTAGCCACTTTCTTCACCTCCAAATTTACCTCCTGCATGGAGTACGGTCATAATTGTTTCGAGAGCCGAAACTTTGGTTGTCTTATGTTTGTCGACTGGGATACCTCGACCATTGTCCACTACTCGCACATAGTTACCCGGTAAAAGAGAAACTTCTACTCGGTTAGCATAACCTCCCATAGCTTCATCGCGGGAGTTGTCAAAAATCTCGGTAACGAGGTGATGGAGTCCATCTGGTCCAGTTGTTCCAATATACATACCTGGTCGTACTCGTACTGGTTCGAGTCCTTCGAGTACTCTGATCTCACTTGCTCCATATCCTTTTTCTTTTTTCGCCATAATCCTCAAAGTATATCAGATATTGATTGTTAAATAAAGTGTCAAAATAGGTAGAAAACCTTTGTATTTAAAGGCTTATTCTTTGTTCTTTGGAATAAAAATGATATTAATCAATGAAAGGATAATTGCAAAGAAAAAGGCTGGCCAGAATCCCGCAACTGCAAATCCTGGCACAATATAATCTGCCAAGGGTATCATCAACGCATTGATAACAAGGGAAAATAATCCGATTGTTACAATTGTAATAGGAAGAGTAAGAACAAAAATAACTGGTTTTATAAAGATGTTAATCAATCCAAGAACTAGAGCAAGTACAAAAGCTCCGGTAATTGTTACTTCTACCCCTGGCAATACGTATGCAGCAAGTCCAATTGCAACAGCAGAAACAATCCAATGTATTAAAGTTTTCATATATAAAGTATAAGCCAATCACCCAACTTTGCAAATTTACATGGTTACTTGACTCATTTACTATTAGTTGTATGATTAATTTGAACACTTCTGTTCATCCAAAATCCAAATCAACTCCCAAAAATGAAATCCTTGCTCGACTTGTTTTTTATTTTTCTCCCTCTTGTGATCTTCGTGATCAATTTGAGGTTCGGTCCAAATATGAAATTGTTTGGACATGATGATGGAATGAATTCAAGCGTCCTGTTTGTTGCAGCTTTATACTGTGCAGGCCTGTTTTTACTCCTGTTTCATTGGCCCACCGCTTATCTGTTTTTGATACTCAGCTTCGTCCTCCGACCAATCCTTAATTTCTTTTTTCAAGGATGGTCGGTACATTACCACAACCAGCATCCCAAGGCTTCAGAGAAAGAAGTCATTGCTGCACAAGTAGAATGATTTCTCTTCCATTCAATCGCCCCACTCTTCACCGAGTTGGGGCGATATCTTTATGAATTTTTTATTCCACAAAAACAGCAAGTCGTCGCCAGTAATTCATAAAATGAGTATGTGTAACCTGGGTAGGTGTATTAAAAATTGGATCGTTCACATATACATACTCATCATCAATCCCTGTTATCAATACAATGTGATTGACCATGTTCACACTTTTTTTACACTCATGGTCTTGGGAAAATCCTGCAAAGACTGAGACGATTACAGGTTTTCCCTTGACTATTATTTCTTTAATTTTTTCAATTCCTTTTTTTTCAAATACATCAGAATGCTTTGCATGAGTTGCCTGAAGCGTATGTAGGTCGATAGTCTGTCCAAAAAATTCTTGTCGGTATGCGAGTATTCCATGATTACGAAGAAGTCGAACGAGTGTTTCATGATTCCACCCAGAAGTTTCTCGGCCTCCGATTATGTCCATCTCTTTATACATATCTGCAAATGTATTTGGTATTTTTTTATAATCCAAAATCATCTTGAGACACGCGATCGAACACACAGATCTTTGGAGTTCCTGAGGAACTTCTTTATCAAGCTGTGAAAAAAATGGTACCTCTAAATGCATACTATCGTATTTCAAAATCAGAATCGGATTGAAGTGTTGAATATATCTTTTCCATTATTGGTTGCACTTCTTCATCTGTCAGAGTTCGTTCACTTGACTGGAAGACAAGTCGATAACCGTATGAAGTTTTTTCCTCAGTTGCGTATATGTCAAAAATATTATATCGAAGAAGCAGATTAGTTCCATTATCTACGATTATTTTTTCAATATCACGTTTTGTTTTTGTATTATTGGCCCATACTGCGATATCACGACTCATGAATGGATAGAGAGAGAAAGATACATATGGTTTAGACTCCAAATTGTAGATTGAACTATAGGCATCAGTTATAGGAGGAAGCACTTCCTCAAGATCAATTTCAACCACCTCTTCCGAATCACTTACGATTATTGGTAGTGGAATGTTTAGTTTTTGAAATAACACTTCAATCGTTTCTTCAAGAATCTGTTTTGACTTTTGTTTTTTGTTGGCACTTTTGACTCCTAGACCAAGAACAAGTTTTTCTCCGGCTTTAGTAAAGACATGCCCGATTTCAAAAATCTTCACGATAGATGTTGCAAAAAGTTCCTTGTTCTTGAAGTTCAATTCAAGTGCATCAGTAAGACCCTTTGTTAAATCAGGACGTACATACCCTTTATCTGCAGCAAGTGGTTTGATTACAGAAACATCTCCTTTATTTTGAAACGTGTAAGTTACCACTTCATCAAAACCAAGGTCAATAAGATGACTCTTAATTGTATTTATTTTATCGTATATTGAAAGTTCAAAAGTCTGCTTATTCAACACTGGTTCTACTGGAGTAATTTTTTCATAACCGTATGTCCGCCCGATTTCTTCTATAAGATTTATCTCTCGTGTGAGATCCAATCTTTCGTACGGAACATCAAAGGCGTGTCGAGGAAAATCTTGTTCAGTGACAACTCTTCCGTACGCAACAATGTTTGAAAATTGTTTTGACTCACTTAAGGCTTCAATAGCAGTTCCCTTTTCTTGATATCGTGATGAATGTAGAATTTTTCCATTTCCGAGATACATTCCTACATGATCTACACCAGCCTCGAATTTTGTTCCAGGCAAAAACTCTTTAGTTTCATAATGAATACTACCATCTTGTGAATTACTGAAAACAAGATCCCCGAATTGTAATTCTTCTTTTGTAATTCTTTTTGAAAAAATAAGCTGATCAATTGATGTTCGAGGCATCCATACTCCAATAAGAGAATGCAAGTATGCAACAAGACTTGAACAGTCAAATTTTTGTGGGGCATC
>JAYSRX010000050.1:0-4134 GCA_043720795.1 Minisyncoccota bacterium
TCTATGACTATGTCGGTCAACTTGAGGCTCAGGGTGCTGGAGAAAATTTATATATTGACGGTAATGGTGCTACCAAATCTACCAATCTACAATTGACGAATATTAATGACAGTCGTATCCAAGAAATTAAAGACAAAATCCTGTCCCCGACGACATCTTACTCAAGTTCAATTCCTATCGAAGTGAGTGGTTTTGATGCAAATGGGACATTTGATTATTCTCTTGTTGCACCAGAAAAGCCAGGAATATATAATTTTTATACATCAATGAATTTTGCTGCAAAATATGGCGGTGAAGGGTATTACCTTGCTCAACATCAGATTAATGTATGTGATACATTGCACGATGCAGACTATATTAGACCTGGAAAACAATACATTGACGGTACAGGGGTTCTTAAAGATGAAGACGGCACAACCTTGTCAGGGTATATGCTGCAAACATACCCCATTTTAGCTGGAATTATCTATGCAGAATATTACCGTACATATGATGAAGTGACTGGTGAAGTAAATGGTGCCGAGGGTTCTGTGGATGGCTCTAATACTAATCCGTACAACGAATTTAATTTTGTAACAGTAGGGAATTATTGCGGGTATAAAGATCTTTCAATAGGTGGGTACAATCCTGATTTTTTAACTAATGAATGGATTAATTATTTTACTACCGCGACTGATTTGTCTCAAAAAATAGGTTGGTTTGGACTATCTGAATTCGTTGATCTATTCCCTGACTTATTGACAAATAGTACGAGGATACCCGTATCAGGATTTTATGATAATGGGACTCGATATTTTGCTACAAATGGGACATCCTCACCTACGTACAAAGATTTATCAAACTATTCTCCTAGATATGACTATGTCGTTCAAAAAGAGGGAACAGAATTCAAGTTTATTAATCTATGGGGTTCCTTTTTACCTCAGACAGGAAGTCAAATGATTGAAACTGCTCTAAAATTGGAAGATTTAATATTTGTTCCAAAACTAACTTTTGCTGAAATGTTGAGTGGAGGGATGTTTAACTCGGCTTATATTTCGAGCAGTACAAACAATACTTCGAACACGTTTCTCATTAAAGAAGATCTCGTGTCCTATGATAGGTACTCTACCTGTGCTTTGTATGAGGATTTTTGTCCAAGTGTAAACGGTATTCAATATCTTGTTGAATATGGTACATCCATGAGGTTAATGTACATAGATTCAAATGGAAATCATGTTTTTGCGAGCTCAACATCGTACTCTGCTCCAATCGCAACGGTAGACGCAATGTGTTCAGCTGTTCTACCTCCAGTCACTGCCTTGACTGGAACATGTAGTGTTGAATCTCCGTATCAAACAGCAGACCGTAACCCTAATACTTCAATCACATTTCACGTAACTCCTTCAAATGTAAGTACCTCTTTTCCTGTAACATATTCTTGGATAACTGCTACTGCTATGACGGACACAACTCGTGCAACTCACACTTACACTTCAACAGGAAATAAAACCGATGTGAGTGTATTGATTACAAATGGAACAAGCACTGCCAATGTTTCCTGTCCTGTATCAATTGTGGATGCATCTATCGGTGCCTATTGTACGGGTTCTTCGGTTGAAGTAGGTAACGCTTCAACATTTACAGCATATCCATCTGCAGCAACTTCATATCAGTGGAAAGATGAGAACGGAGGCAATCTTGCTGGTCCATCTTCTAATTCCCAAATATATACTAATACATATGCTATTGGAAGTTATTCGAGACAGGTTGAAGTAATCAAGAATGGGGTTACGGAGGTAACTGATTGGTGTGTGGCTAATGTATACCCAGAAGGAGAATTGTCTATTCCCACATTGAATTTCTTCAGATTCAAACCATACATCGCTCCTCCAGATACGGGTCTATGTAAGATAGATCTTTCTATAAGTAATGTATCGTCTTGTGATGTCGGGACTACGACCATCCCTGCTTCGCTCCAAGGTGTAATCAATGTCACTATTGCTGATGAGTAACAGCTCCTGTAGGCACATACACGCTTATGTGTAGAGGTCTTGCTGAAGGTGCGATACCAAAAGCATACGGCACTCCTCAAAGATGTATTTCGAATCCTGTTAATAAGGAATTATAAGAATGTTTACCAAATTTTGATCTCTGTAAAATTCTCTGAGACACTTCTTTAAAAATCCTGAATCTGTAAGCTTAAAGTGCTATTGCAAAATTAATCTCTTTACACATACTTCTTTTTGTTTTTTTCTTTACTTTTTCTTTATAAAAAAGTGAAAAACTTCTCATAAAATGACTCGAAGTGGGGTATAATTTCAGTAATGACTATTGCTGGTCGTTTTATTAGAATCTAATTCGCCTTTTGCTATGAATATTTTTGTCACAAAACGAGATGGAACAAAGGTTCCATTTGATGCAAATCGTATCAATCAGTCACTTGAGCGAGCCTCAAAAGGATTTGAAAATCAAATCCAAATGGTTACCCAGATCGCAACCGAAACACAAGTTACGATCTATGATGGTATTAGTGAACGAGAAATGGACGAAGCGACTATCAATACTGCACTCCAAAATGTATCAGAAGACCCTAATTACGATACTGTCGCAACACGACTGCTTCTTAAAGTTACCTACGCAAAAGTTCTGGGTGACTATGACAAGGACGACGAACAAGCTCCTCAGAACCTCCACTCATCTCGTTTTGTGGATCACATAAACAGATATGTGGAAGAAGGACTTTTTGATAAACGAATGCAAGAAAAATTCGATCTTCAAGAACTCGCACAAACACTCGATGTTTCTCGGGATGACCTTTTTGCATACACAGGTCTTTCAGGACTACTTCACAGATATGCACTTAAGGATCTCAATCAAGAACCAGCAGAAACTCCTCAATATTTCTTTATGCGTGTGGCAATGGGAATGTCATATAACGAAGTTGATCCGACTGCCATGGCAAAACGTTTCTACAGCAAGATGTCCAAACTGGAATATCTTGCAGGTGGATCTGCAAACATGAACGCTGGAGTTCCAAAACCAGCACTCTCAAATTGTTTCCTTATGGAAATGCATGATGACATGACACATATCGCCAAGACAGTAGGGGACGTAATGCTTCTTTCAAAAGCATCAGGCGGAATCGGCCTTTCACTTACAAAACTTCGGGCAAGTGGTTCTCCTCTCACTTCTTCAAATACTGTTTCATCAGGTCCTACTCCTTTTGCAAAAATTATCGATGTGGCAATCAGAGCAATCCAGCGAGGGGGAAAGAAAAAGGGAGCACTTTGTTTTTATATGGAAAACTGGCACATAGATTTTCCGGATTTCATGGAATGGAGACAAAACTCAGGAGATGATCACCTCCGAATGAGAACGGCCGATACAGCAGTATTTATTTCAGATGAATTCATGAAACGAGTAAAAATCAATGCAGACTGGATTATGTTTGATCCCAAAGAAACAGCTGACCTCAACGAACTATATGGAAATGCTTTTTCAAAACGATACCAAGAATATTGTGACAAGGCTGAAAAGGGAGAAATGCGAATGTATAAAAAGGTAAAAGCCAGGGAGCAATACCGACAGATCCTTGCTCAACTACAGGGAACCTCACATCCATGGCTTGTATGGAAAGATACAATCAACAATCGAGCCCTGAACAACAATACCGGTACCATTCATATGTCTAACTTATGTACGGAGATTTGTCTTCCTCAAGACAAGGATAACGTTGCTGTATGTAACCTTGCGTCACTCAATCTTGCAAAGCATATAGACGAGAACAAAAAAGAAGTTGAATGGCAAAAACTTGAAGACACAGTGCGAACAATGGTTCGTCATCTCGATAATCTTGTGGATATCAATGTACTTCCAATTCCTGAAGCAACTAAGTCTGATACTGAAAACAGAGCAGTAGGACTTGGGGTTATGGGATTTGCTGATGCAGTAGAAAAAATGGGATGGTCGTATGACTGCGATGATACATATGATTTTACAGACAAGGTTTTTGAATTCATTAGTTATATGGCGATTGATGAATCGAGTATTATTGCTCAGGAAAAAGGTTCATACACTCATTTCCAAGGATCAGGATGGTCAAAAGGAATGGTGCCATTTGATTCGATCGCTGTTCTCGAAAAAGAACGAGGT
>JAYSRX010000051.1:0-11729 GCA_043720795.1 Minisyncoccota bacterium
GGTCCGTTTTGTGAATTACCAACAACAATTCGAAATACTGTTCGTGCTTCTTCCCTACTCTTTGTAGTCTTATTTTTAACATCGCCGTATCATAACAAAGGTTTAAAATATAGTCAAACCGAAGTCGAACACCATAAACATAAAGAAAACCCCACGTTCGTGAGGTTAGAAGACTTTAATCACATCTCAAAGCAAGGCCCGGCTTCAGTCCGAGTATGTGGACATAGTGAGTGCAAATTTGGTGACAAGCAAACGACGAAAAGTAGTACACAGGCTCCCGAGTGTCGTATCGAATTTAACACTTTTATCCTGACACAGCGTTTCAATAATCTTATTGATCATTCCACACTTAGTGATCGGTTCCTGATTGGTTTCGAGCAGATAGCTCTTCAAGTGATTCAATTCAGGATTATCTGAGATTACTCTAAGAACATGGTGCCGCAACTCATCTTCTTTCTCATCATCCTCGTTCTCAAGCCAAAGAAGCAGAACCGCACAATCATACAACTTCAACAAATGTTGGTAATGTGAAGAGTTCATAATTTCTATTGAAAGAATAGCAGATAGAGTTTTATTATCAAGTGACAAAACCCTCCAAATACACTACTATAGAGTCCAATGGAACAAATCAAAATAAGCGTAACTGCGCGAGGATCCGGATATTATATGGATCCCAAAACTGAAGAATTTACAGAAATCCAACCTGAAAAGCTGAACAAGGCACTTCACGGCGACATTGTAGAACTCAAAAAATTATCAGAAACACTTAACGACAAGCCTCAAGCTGAAGTTATTTCTATTATAAAACGTAATCGAGATACTTTTGTCGGATATATCGAAAAACAAAACGAAGACCAAGCACGGCTCATACCTGATGATCGACGTGTATATGTGAATTTTTATCTTTCAACCGACGATGCTCACAAAGTTCTTGCCAACCAGAAGGTACAAGTACGAATGACCGACTGGTCACAAGACACACCTGACGCCGAACTCATACAAGTAATTGGTATGAAAGGAGAACACGAAGTCGAAATGAAATCTATTCTTCTTGAAAAAGGAATCATTGCAGATTTTAATCCTAGCATTATAGAAGAAGCAAAAGCTCTTCAAGCAAAATGGTCACCAATTCCCACTGAAGAAATCTCAAAACGACGAGATGTCCGAGATGTAACCACTTTTACAATCGACCCTGTTACTGCCAAAGACTTCGACGATGCACTCTCAATCAAAAAACTTTCTGATGATACATACGAAATCGGAGTGCATATTGCAGATGTGTCACACTTTGTAACCCCAGGATCAGATCTTGATGCCGAAGCCAAAAATCGAGCCTTCTCTGTATATCTTGTAGACCGAACAATCCCCATGCTTCCAGAGATTCTTTCAAATGACATCTGTAGTCTCAACCCCAATGAAGATCGTCTCGCATTTTCTACAATATTTCACATCAATACCAAAGCCGAAATTACAGACACCTGGTATGGACGAACGGTAATCCATTCGGACAAAAGATATTCATATGAGGAAGCACAAGAGATATTGGATAAAAAAGAAGGATTATTCTTTGATGAACTCAACACTCTTAATGAAATTTCAAAAACACTGGGGAAAAAGAAGTTTGCAAACGGAGCAATCAGATTCTCATCAGAAGAATTCGAATTCGTACTTGATGAATTCATGTTCCCTATCGCAGTGAAGAAAAAAGAACATATCGAAACACACAGTCTCATCGAAGAGTTCATGCTCTTGGCCAACAAGTCAGTTGCAAAATATATTTTTGAACAAGACAAAAAACTCAACAAAGGAAAAGCTGTAGGGTTGATGTACCGTGTTCACAATTCTCCTGACATGGACAAACTTCATGAACTTCAAGTATTCCTCAAAGCAATGGGCTACAAACTCGAACTCAAGCCAGATGGAAGTGTGGATCCAAAGGAAATAAACAGATTGCTTGCAGAAGTAGATGGCAAACCAGAAGAGAATCTTATTTCAAGTGCGACGATCAAAACAATGTCAAAAGCTCTCTACTCTATCGAAAACCTTGGACATTTTGGACTAGCATTCGATTACTACACACACTTCACATCACCAATTAGACGATATCCTGACCTTATCGTTCATCGTATGCTCGGATACTTCCTAGAGAACAAAGAAATTCCAGATGCAGAATTAATCGAATTGTCTCAAGTAGCATCTCACTCTTCTTCACAAGAAATAAATGCCGCTGAAGCTGAACGGGATTCGATCAAATACAAACAAATCGAATACATGTCACAACATGTTGGAAAAGAGTACAAAGGAATTATTTCTGGTGTTGCCAAATGGGGTCTCTTTGTGACGATTGAAGAAAATGGAGCCGAAGGTCTTGTACACATTTCTAAACTCGGAGAAGACTATTTCAAATTTGTAGAAAAAGAATACAAAATTGTAGGTGAAAAATCAGGTAAAAAATTCAGACTCGGAGATGAAATCGTGGTAAAAGTTGCAGGTGCTAATCTCGAAGAAAAGAAGATGGATTTGGATTTGGTGCAAAATAAATAAAAGCATACTTCACTCATCGGCTTCGACCTAACAAAATAAAGAAAATACTCTGAATGAATTCTGACAGCTGGGTGCCGTAATCGGCGGGTCCCCTGGAAGAATTCATTCAGAGTATTTTCGTATTTTGAACAGGTCTGCAGAATGATTCGTTCCGTTTGCTTTTATTTATTTTGCAATCAGCACCGCCTCATCAAATTTAATAGACAGAACTTTAGACGCTCCATCAATCATCGTAATTCCAAAGATAACTCCTGCTCGTGACATAGTTTCTCGATTATGTGAGATAAGAATAAGTTGAGAGTTCTTGGATAGGTTTTCAATCATATCTCCATAACGTTTACTATTAGCCTCATCAAGTGCTGCGTCTGTTTCATCTAGAATAATAAAAGGTGGGGGGTTCACCGAAGACATTGCAAAAAGAAGTGCGATTGACGTAAGTGCTCGCTCTCCGCCCGAGAGCATCATGAGACTTTTTACTTTTTTACGTGGAAGACTT
Organism: Minisyncoccota bacterium; assembly: GCA_043720795.1. Taxonomy (GTDB): domain Bacteria; phylum Patescibacteriota; class Minisyncoccia; order Phycocordibacterales; family JAACPR01; genus JAULZV01. The sequence goes on from JAYSRX010000051.1 coordinate 3,041, forward strand.
ATGTCTATTTCAAGACCTTCTTCAAAGATCTCTTCTTCATCCTCATCTGAGCTGATTTTTTTCTTTTCTAATTTGAGCGCAGACTCTCCACCATCAAACATGACTGAAAAGAATTTAGTGAACTGCGAATTGATTTTCTCGAGTCCAACAGCAAATCGTTCCCCTATTTCAACATTCAAATGCTCAATAACTTTTTGCAGATCAATGGACGCAGTCGTGAGATCATCAAGTTCTTTTTTGAGAAATTCATCTCGCGTGGTCGCCTCCTCATGCTCTTGGACAACATCATCACTTGCTCCAACTCCAATTTCTTCAAGTCGAATCTTCAGTCGTTCAAGAGTTCTTCGTCTTTCTTTCTGAACTAATCGAGATTCTTCAAGAACACTTTTGTCTTCCTTGTTTGCGTATTCACTGATACTTCGTCCGATAAGCACAATTCCTTCTTGGATTTCACGATTGAATTCTTCTGTATCCTGATCAAGTTCTCGTTGCAGATATTGCATAGTAGAATATTGATTTGCCAAGTCGGTTTTTTGATTCATCAACTGAATAATTTCTATATTAGAAACTGGCTTTTGTGCATCCTGAAATTTGGATTGCAAAGCAGATTGAATCTGTACTGATTCTTCAATTTGTTTTCTGATTCCGACGAGCGTAGCATTATCAGTTTCGACTTCTCTTTCATGTGCATGAATTTTGGGAGTAAGATCCTGAACTTCGATTTCTTCTTTTTTTTCTCCAGAAATAAAAGACTCGAAAAATGCAATGAGTTCTCTAATTTTTATTTTTACACTTTCAATAGAATCAAATTCAAGATATTTCAAATCATGAATTTTTTCTTCTAAATCCTTTTTCTTTAAGATTATTTTTTCATCCACAGAAACTGGTTTGATCTGTTGTAATTCAGTAAGAGTTTTGATTTGACCCTCGAGCCCTGCAATACTTCGAACAAGTTCGTATTCTGAATCTTTTTGTCTTGAGATTTGTGAACGAACTTCTTGAAGTTCTTTTTGTATAGTATCCTGAACTGAAGTATCGGCTGTTTGAGCTTTAGAAAAAATTTCTATCTGCACATTGAGCTCATCCAACTTTGTTTTGAGTGCAACAAGATCAGCTGTCTTACTTTTACTCTGTTGTATGTATGTATATTCTTTCGATATATATTCTCCATATTTTTCTTTCAACTCATTTTGAATCTGAATTGATTTTTCTACTTTTTCCACTTGTTTTTTGAGAAAACGAATATGCGGAGCGATTTCTCGTCGGAGTGATTCCACTTGTGAAATATTTTCTGCAGTTTTTTCTAACTTCTTCAAAGAGTCCTGTTTGCGATATTGAAAAAGACGAAGTCCTAGCGCGTCTTCTAGCATTTCTTTTCGCTCTTTTGAGCTCGTATTCAAAATACGATCTGCCTCGCCTTGTGAGATGATATGGTGGCCTGTAGAGCCTATGTTTGCTCCAGCGAGCAGTTCGTGAATATCTTTGAGTCGAACTTTTGATGTATTAATAAAATATTCGTTCTGACCATCTCGATGAACTACGCGTTCGAGAATCACTTGATTAAAATCTATTTGAAGTAGTCTGTCAGCATTATCAAAAGTAATTTTTACTGATGCTTTGTTTTGTCGTCCGACTTTGGTTGTTCCATTAAAAATAAGATCCTCACCCTTTTTACCCCGGAGTGATTTGATGGATTGTTCACCGAGTACGAATCTGAATGCTTCAGCGACATTCGATTTACCTGAACCATTAGGTCCTACAATTGCAGAGATTGGAGTTTCGAAAGAAAAAGAATCTTTTTTGGCAAAAGATTTGAAGCCGGATATTTCGAGAGATGTAAGTCGCATGTGGATATTATACATTACAGTTTCATTCACGCGAAGACTGAGTCTGTCTCAAAACTCACAATGTCGTCATTCCCGCGAAGGCGGGAATCCAGTCCATAGTAGAAAAGTAATATATGCGTTATGTAACTAATAGTGTTTATTGTTCCCAGCAAACAATTAACGAATGTTTAGTGATCCTGGATTCCTGCCTTCGCAGGGATGACATACTAAAGACCTACGCCGGCAACCACTCTTTTTTCTCCAGTGCTTTTCTTGCAGCCTCTTGTTCAGCTTCCTGTTTTGACTTCCCTTTTCCCGTAGCGATAGTTTCGTCTTTTATTTTTACTGCAACTGTAAAATATTTATTATGGTCAGGACCTTCTTCCAGAATAGTTTCATAAATCGGAGTGACAGAAAGCATTTCCTGTGACTTCTCTTGAAAATGACTTTTGGCATCTACCCACGAACCTGTTTTTACAATCTCTTCTGCAAGAACAAGCAAATGAGAAGCAATGAATGTGTACGCAGCATCGTATCCCTGATCGAGATAAATGGCTCCAATAACAGCTTCGAATGTATCTGCGAGAATATATTGTCTTGCACGCCCAGTATCTTTTGACTCACCTTTTGAAAGTAAGAGGTAGTTATTAAATCCAAGAGATGATGCAACTTCTGAAAGAGAATTTGTGTTTACAAGTGCGGCTCGATATGAAGTAAGGTCCCCTTCGTTCTTCTTCGGATATTCTTTGTATAAAAATGAAGTAGTAACAAGTTCGAGTACGGCATCACCAAGGAATTCTAATCGTTCGTTATGATCTTGAGCAGTATGTTTGTTTTCGTTGATGAACGAACGATGTGTAAAGGCCTGACGCAAAAGGTCTTTGTCTTTGAATTGAGTTTTTATTTTTTGTTCTAATATTGAAAAATCTGGAAGTGTCATATCTGTTCTGTCTATTTATTCATCAAAAGTTGTATTGATTTGGTTATAAGTGGCACAATATCATTGTAGAAGTTTAAGTCAAGAATACCCGAAATTTTGAACCATTTGGCTTCATCGAGTCCACCTGACTCTCCAAGGTGAACATCTCCATATGCAGCTTCGGCGAGATAATAGAGAACTTGTTTGCGGTGCTTGCCTTTCTCTGGATGATTGGCAACATATTCATTGTCTCCTAATTTATCAAATACTTCTGTCACAGTAAGTCCGATTTCTTTTTTAATAATTCGTTTTACTCCATCAGCATCACTTTCTCCTTCTTCGAGTCCTCCTTTTGAAAGTGTCCAATGTCCGAACACATCATGCACAAGTGCGAAGTAAAGATCATCACCATCTTTGGCGTACACAACTGCTCCTACTTTTTTTTCGATTGGCATTTCTTCAAACGTCAGTTCTTTTTTACGGGCAACTCCTTGGTCTTTACCTGGTTCTCCAATCTCCTTGTACACAGCTCCAAGAACTCCGTTTACAAATTTTCCACTATTCTCACCTCCAAAACTTTTTGCAAGTTCGATTGCTTCGTTGATTGCAACCTTTGGTGGAACTTCTCCTCTATCAGAAAAAAGAAGCTCATATAGCCCCATTCGAAGAACGTTTCGATCAACCGTAGAAATTTTTTCAATTGGCCATTCTGGAGCTGCTTTATTGATGATTGAGTTGAGATCATCTTCTTTTGCAATTACACCGGACATAAGAGTTTTCATGAATTCAAGATCAGCAGAATTGTCTGCGAATTCGGCAATGTTGCGTAGGAGTGCATCAACAGCGTCACTTAATTTATGGGTATTAAAATCCCACTCAAAAAGAGTTTGCAGAACTATTGATCTTGAAAGGTGCCGGTTTGCCATATGTTGAAAGTACTATAATAAAATAAATGAATAACTATTCATTTATTTTACAGCCTTTTTTGTTTTTGTCGACTTCACAATTGCTTTCTTTTCAACAGGTTTGATTGCTTGCTTGCCCTTGTAGATACCGTCTCGTGAAGCTCGGTGTCTAAGGTGCACTGCTCCAGTCTCTTTATCAGTTGTGATAGCAGAAGCTGAAAGCGCGTGGTGCGATCGTCTGTTGGCAGTATGCGCCCGTGTGTGTCTCATTCGTATTACCATAGTGATAGTAAGATAACAGATATATTTTATAAAGTCAAAAGTAATTGGGGTCAGGCTCCAATTAACTTTAAAACATATCATGTACCAATTTCAGATTCTCTAATCTAAAATTGAGCCTGACCCGATTTTTTACACCACCCTACCCTGTGCTCCTCACACATCCCATATTTTTTAATCAAATCTCTGTGCTTTACCGTTCCGTACCCTTTGTGAATTTCGAAAAGATACTGAGGATATGTTTTTGCAATTTTTTTCATGTATCTATCGCGAGTTACTTTTGCAAGTATTGAAGCGATCATAATACTCGACTTGATTGAATCTCCTTTTATTATCACGGATGCTTTTTTCCATTCACCGACTGGGATTTTGAGTGCGCCATCCATTTCAAGTTCGGTTTCTTTTTGCAAAGATGTCATCCCAGATTTATTCGGGGATCTCGTTGTTTTATTACAAGACCCCGTCGACATATTTTGATTCATCAAAATAGAAGTACCCTTATGATGAACGGGTGTGGAGTGACAAGCAAAAACTTTCTGTAAATTTTTCTTGATCCCAAGATTCACTGCATACACAATTCCTTTATCAGAAATTATTTTTGCAGAAACAAGTGTTACCGCCCAATTTATTTTTTTATCCTTTTTGAGTTGTGCAAGAATTGCATACAATTCTTCTCGATTCTTTTCTTTAACTTGTTTGGAATCATTAAGACCTGCTTTTTTGAGAAGAGAAAAAATTTCTTTTTGATAGAATTTTGGAATATAGGAAACACCGACAGCGACAGGGCCCGCAAGCGGACCCCGTCCTGCTTCGTCTACACCAATGATATTTTCTCTATTCTTTTCTTTATTCATAAACTACATCCCGAAGTATATCAATATTTTCATATGTATGGATATGCATTTTTTGAATTAAATTGATGTAACTCTTGCGTAAGATGGTTTGATCTTTTTTACACAAACAAAATTCCCGCTGAAGCGGTTAATTTTGTTTGAAAATTAGAAAATTGATTATGTAAGTTGAATACTAGCGGGTACACCGAACAGCACGGTTTTCAGTCTTAATGATGAAACTGCTGTTGCCGCCGCCGCCGCCCATATTAACAATGTACGCGAAGCCCATATCCTCTGGGTGGGAGGTACTAGACCAATAAGCGTTTATAAGGAAGGCATCCATATATAGTCCTGTGAGATATACATTTACGAGCTCTATATATGTTGGAAGTCTCCAATCTGTATAACTGTTACCTGTGTACAGATCACAGTATGATACAGCTGTTGCCCAATCAACATTACCCTGAGATGATGAGTCCATACTTGATGACCACTCAGTCGGGTAGAATACCCCACCAGTAGTAGGCAATGTCCCAGTCACCCCAAATATACTCGTCCCGTCTGCAATGTTTCCAGGCACAAAATCAGCATCAATTGTAGTTAATGTAGTTGTCGCTCTGTTGATGCCAACTGGTATTGTAGTTGTAGATTCAGATAATAAAAGTGTTTCTGGTATGGCAGTATATATCTCAGTCAGAGTTCGAAATGTCGCAGTAACAGAGCTTGGTACTGTCATCATTCCAGATCCAATAGAAGCAGAGGTTCCTACTGTTAGCTTTGTATATATATCATTGAGTGAGTACTGTGTGTCGTCTCCTGGTGTACCTGAGGGTGTGAGAGTTCCGATGGCGTAGGTTGCGGTTGTGACGATAAGGATTGCGAATAAAGTTGTTGTTATTGTGATGAGTGTTTTTTTGAGTTTTGTGTTCATATATTGTTTGGTGAGCCTGGATCCCTACCGGAGTTTACACTCGTGTAGACGGGTGCAGGGATGACAGACTATTGATTAGTGATTAATTTATTATTGATAATGTCTTAATAAACGCTCGTGTCTTTGGTCCGAAGTATCCAACAGATGGAAGAATGTTGTGTGTGGTTTGAAAGCGAGCAAGAGCTGCTCGTGTCAGGTTGCCAAAGTAGGTGGATTCGTATCCAACGGATCCAGGTAATCCAGATGTTGAATTGATGATAAAACCACGTGAATTGAGGAACTGTTGAAGTAGTCTTACATCTTCTCCTTCAATGTACTCTTCAAGATCACGTGGATTGTTTGAGATTGAATATAGGTTATATGGAGCATTGGTGGTAGAAGGAGGTGTTGTTGGTGTGTTGACTGTGGGAGAAGTTGTTGGATTTATGAGAGTTACTTTTTTCTTTGAGCCTCCTGATGAAGAACGTCGTGGTTCTGGAGCTGGTGCATCAACTGGTGGTGCCCATGTAGTTGTGACGGTTGTTCCAGTTTCAAAAGAGAGCCATCCAGTGTTGTCATTGTATGCATAACCTCCAAATGCTCCACTTGTTATGATTACATCAGAGAAGTCAAAGTATCCCACTGATTCGCTCCAAGCGTAGCCTGAGAGAGTTCCGTTTGTGTTTGTCACTCCTTGAAGTACGATCCATCCCGTGTTGTCATTGTATGCGTGTCCTGTGAGTGCAGTGTCTGAGACTACTGCGAGGGAGAAGTCAAACCACCCGAAGGATTCGCTCCATGCATAACCTGTAGTGTTGGCATATGCAGGTGTTGCAATCAGAAATAGTGCCAGAGTGAGAAGAAGTTTTTTCATTATTAAAATGTATTAAGCAATACTAAAGAACTTAGTATGTAGATTGATAAGAGTGTACCAACATATCCGGTACGTATGTATTGTATCAATGAGGAGGAGATGTACTACCCCCCTCGAGGGAGTGAGGTGGGGATAAGTTAGGTTTGTATGGATGAGGGAGCAAAGTGTAGCGTGATATAAAAATCACGGTTTTGAAAACGGGGTCTGTGAAAACGGTGCCTGCCCCTTTTACTCCTGTCACTTACTTATAAATATCTTTTCTGTGTTTAATTCTAAGTATTGTCATGATACAAATTTGGTTTTTCATATCATATTCAAAAATTGCCCTATAGTCTCCGATTCTATACCTGTATAAATTTTCAAAAACACCTGAAAGTTTTTTTGATTTTAACAATGGTTCATGAGCGGTATATTTTTTATTGTAATTATGATTTTCTGAGCATATTTCTTTTCTATAGCACGAAGGTCTTTGCGAGCAGAGGCAGTATAGAAAACTAAAATATTTTCAATCATATTATAAAAATTCTTTCAATATATCTTCTTGTGAATATATATTTCCTTTCTTAATATCGTTACGTGCTTCTATAATATCATTCAAAAGAGAATCGATAGTTGCATCTGTTTTGAATGGTCTTACTTCAAACAAAGGTCTGTTTCGATTCATGATAATATACCGAACATTCCCCTTCTGTGCTTTTGTAACAACATCGGATATGTTTGCTCTAAATTCTTTTATTCCTATAGTTTTGGTAGTCATTTATAAAGTGTACCAAAAGTGTACACTTTATCAATTCTAATCTTACTATTGCTCCGACAGAGACTAAGTTACAACACACTTTATGAGAGAAAACCGGAGTCTGACACTACCAACCATGCCAAAATTTTGTATAATAGGCCTACAATGAGCAAACCCTTCTCCCACCTCCATGTCCATAGTCATTATAGTCTTTTGACTGCCCTTCCTAAGATCAAAGACCTTGTTGCAGCCGCTGTAACTGACAACCAACAAGCACTTGCACTTACCGACAACGGGAACTTATATGGAGCAATTGATTTTTATAAAAAGTGTCACGAAAATAATATAAAACCCATTCTGGGAATTGATGCATACGTCGCAGCTCGAACTCGAAAAGACAAAGAACGAATGGATGCACGTCGAACACGACTTATTCTTTTGGTAAAAGATAATACAGGTTACAAAAACCTGATCGAACTTGTTACAGCTTCTCAACTTGAAGGATTTTATTACAAACCAAGAATTGATCGTGAACTCATTACAAAACATCACGAAGGATTAATTTGTATTTCCCCTTCATTCAATAGTGAGATCATAAATGCACTCGCAATGAGTAACAAAGAACGCGCATCAGAAATTCTTGCATATTATAAAGAAACATTTGGTGATGATTTTTATATTGAAATTACACACCATCCCGAAATTGAAGGTCATGATGGACGAATGAGTCTTGTAAAAGAATTTGCAAAAGAGACAGGGACAAAGCTTGTCGCAGCGTCAGATGTGTATTACATCAAACCCGAAGACCGTGATGCGCGTCGAACATTGATGTCGGTACAATCTTCTTTTGGTGGCGATGCAGGTGTTGATGACGAAGAAAACTTTTCTTTTATTTCTCAAAAAGAAGCGAATCAATTTTTTAAAAATGAACCAGAAGCTCTTGATAACATTCAAGAGATCGTGGACAAATGTAATCTCGAACTTGAGCTTGGTAACTGGGTGTTCCCTGCCATCGATCTTGATGGACGAGTGGCAAAAGATGTACTTCGAGAAAAAGCATTTGCAGGAATCAAGCGACGTAAAATGGAAAAAACTGAAAGTCTTCTGGCTCGAGTAGAGTACGAGCTGGACATTATCGAAACCAAAGGATATTCGCCGTACTTCCTTGTGGTGGGAGATCTTATTCGATATGCCAAGGAAGCAGGAATTCAATCCAACACTCGAGGATCTGCTGCAGGATCCCTCGTATCATATCTAGTAGGAATCACAACGGTTGATCCTATCGAATATGGACTTCCGTTCGAACGATTCCTCAACCCTGAACGACCATCGCCCCCCGATATCGATATGGACTTCGCTGATAACCGTCGCGATGACATGATCGAATATGCACGCCGCAAATACGGA
>JAYSRX010000052.1:0-4009 GCA_043720795.1 Minisyncoccota bacterium
GCCCTTTTCTATATATACAAAACCCTTAAAAGTGGTATTGTTTGATCATGAAAAGAGTAATCAAAAAAGTCTTTTATCCTCATAAAAAGCACAATCCACGACCGCTCTTTTGGCACCCACTTTCTGTCTCTGTTTTTGCATTTGGAGTTTTGTTTATTTCCGGATTCCTCACTCTTCAAAAAATAGAAACAACCAACCCACATGCGTTGCTTGGGGACATCCGTTCGGGAGCACTCATCTCTTTTACTAACAAGGCGAGAACTCATGCTGGACTACCTGCACTTATTGAAAACGAAATTCTCGCAAAAGCTGCTCAGCTCAAGGCACAGGACATGGCCGAGGGCGGATACTTTGCGCATTATTCGCCAACAGGGCTTTCTCCGTGGTTCTGGTTTACTCAAGCAGGATATGACTATCAAAAAGCAGGGGAGAATCTTGCAGTAAATTTTGAAGATTCAAAAGATGTCGTAAATGCATGGATGAACTCTCCGACTCATAAGGCAAATATAATCAAAGACGGATATACTGAAATAGGAATCGCTTCGGCAGAAGGGATGTATAAAGGCAAAGAAGCAACATTCGTCGTGCAATTATTTGCCACTCCCAAAATCGAAGAGGCGACCGGTCTTGCTTTGGCTATCGAAAAAAATTCTCCCATACCCCTTGGAGAGCAGTCCTTGGTGAGAGGGGCAGAAATTTCTGTCTATGCCCTTGCCAATATCTTTCAAATATTTTCAAATCAGACATATACCCTGATTGTTCTTTTGGCCCTCCTTTCATTCATCATAATCTGTGCGATTAGTATTCTTTTTATCAAGTCAAAACATCCTCACGCTAAGCAGTTTTATCTCTCACTCACTATACTTCTTATTGTTCTGTGTATGTCTATACTGACTGAAGTGAGCTTTTTCAGAGATATTTCGATAAGTGCGAACTCTATCTAAGGGACTTGCCAAACTTGTAATATGTGTTATAGTATCTATCCACCTATAAGATAGATCTTTTTATGTTAACAAACACTATTATTGAAACTGTGCGGGTCCAGCGACCTGTGTATGCCCTTACTGTACTTAATCAATCGGTTGATACGGACTCTCGTACGTTCGTTCAGTCCTTGATGCGTGCAGGAATAAAAATCCAAAATCAGAACACGACTCGTCATGTTTTCTCTGCGCCGTTCGAGTTTGATGATGAATCATCTGCTTTTGCAGATACGGACATTTGTCTTTCGTACTTTGTTCATATCTCTTCAAGCAGACGTTTGTTGGTCGAACTTTTTGAGAAAGAAAAAAGCGTAATCGTTGATCGACATGTCCTTCCTGGGACACATGCTGATTATCACATTGGTCTTGGAGTAAAGAATGATTCACTTTCAATTTTGAGAGTTCCCCGGCTAAATCCTGAAGATCTTTCCAAATATCGTTTTGTGAAAGTTTCAATGGTTGGATGATCAATCTCTTCAAACTTAACGCCTCGCTTGTTCAACAAGTGAGGCGTTTTTATTTTGACATCCATCTCTAAAAAGAGTACATTTTACCTATATTTCTCATATGTCTGATACATCTAATAATGAAAAACAAATAAGTGCAGTCGCACAAAAAGAACGAGAGATTTTGGAATTTTGGGAAGCCAACCAGATATTCAAAAAATCACTTGAAAAAAAATCTCCCAAAGGCGAATTTACATTTTATGATGGACCACCTTTTGCGACAGGACTTCCTCATTTTGGACATATGCTCCCTGGGACAATCAAAGATGCAATCCCTCGATACAAGACGATGCAAGGATTCCATGTTCGAAGACAATGGGGTTGGGATTGTCACGGTCTTCCAATCGAAAAGCTCATTCAGGAAGAAAACAACTTAAAGACCAAAAAAGACATCGAGGATTTTGGAATCAAAAAATTCAATCAAGCAGCCAAGGCAAGCGTATTTAAATTTGATAAAGAATGGAAAGAAACCATTCCACAAACGGGTCGATGGATTGATATGACGAATCCATACACGACCATGGACTCTTCTTTTACCGAATCAGTGTGGTGGGGATTTTCTGAACTGCAAAAGAAAGGACTGGTATACGAAAGTTTTAAGGTAATGCACGTATCTCCACTTCTTGAAACAACACTCTCTAATTTTGAAGTGAATCAAGTGTATAAAGATATTACCGATATTAGTGCGACAGTAAAATTTCAATTGCTCGATAGTCCTGATACATGCATTCTTGCATGGACCACAACACCATGGACGCTTCCAGGTAACGTAGCACTCGCAGTAGGGAACAATATAATGTATGTAAAAATAAAACATGAAAATACTTTTTATATTCTTTCTCAAGATCTAGTCGAAAAGAATTTTAAGGACAAACCATATGAAATTGTTGAAGAGTTATACGGAAAAGAATTAGTTGGAAAATCTTATAAGCCACTTTTTGATTATTATGCGCGAGACAAAAGCATTGAAAATCATTCTAATGGATGGAAAATATATGCAGGAGATTTTGTAACAACGACGGATGGAACAGGGATTGTGCATATTGCTCCAGCTTTTGGAGAAGATGACCTTAATTTGGGTCGAATACACAAGCTTCCTTTTGTACAACACGTCAAAATGAACGGAGAAATAAAATCTGAAATCATCGAACTTGCAGGCAGGCAGGCTAAACCAAAACATGATCCGCAAGAAACAGATATTGAAGTAATCAAACTCCTTGCTCACCAAGGCTCACTTTTTGCTAAGGAAAAATACATTCACTCCTATCCGCATTGTTGGCGAACGGACGCTCCACTTCTCAACTATGCTACTTCATCATGGTTTATCAAAGTGACTGATATTAAGGATAAATTGGTTAAATATAATGAGCCAGTAAAATGGGTACCAGAAGCAGTAGGTACATCACGATTTGGCAACTGGCTTAAAGATGCGAGGGATTGGGCAATTTCACGCTCTCGGTTCTGGGGAACACCTATTCCAATTTGGAAATCTGAAGACGGACGAGAGGTCCGATTTATTGGTTCACTTGCAGATCTCAAAGAGAAAACAAAATCTACTAATACATTCTTTACACTTCGGCATGGAGAAGCTGAACATAATCTTAAGAACATTGCTTCTGATTCGGACAATACTCCAAGTCATCTTACTGAATTTGGAAAATCGCAGATCAAGAAAGCTGCAAATCATCTCAAATCAAAAAAGATTGATGTAGTTTTTGTTTCTCCGCTTATGCGAACTCAAGAAACAGTTAAAATTCTCAGGACAACACTTGGTTTTTCTGCCGATCAGATTATTACCGATGATCGCCTCAAGGAAGTTCAAACAGGTTTTGATGGAAAAGATCTTGCACAATATCGAAGTAAGAGTTTTGAAGAAAAATTCACACAGGCATTCAATAATGGTGAATCTCTGACTGATCTCAAATCACGAGTAGGGGATTTTCTATATGATATCGATTCTCGATATGAACACAAAAACATTCTGATTATTTCTCATGAATATCCGATCTGGATGCTTCACGCCGTGAAGGATGTGTTGGATACACAATCTACAATTGCTCTCAAAGAAGAAGGCGAAGAATTTATCAAGACAGGAGAAGCAATAGAATTTGAATTCTCATGTCTTCCACATGACGATGAATACGTTCTTGATTATCATAGGCCGTATATAGATGAAATAACATTTATGGAAAACGGTAAAACATTCAAACGGATTCCAGATGTATTCGATACATGGATCGACTCTGGGTCAATGCCTTTTGCGAGTGCTGGATATCCATTCAATAAGGAAACATTCAAGCCAGGAAGTTTTTTCTTTAAGAGTAAAGGATTTCCTGCAGATTTTATTGCTGAAGGAATCGATCAAACTCGAGGATGGTTCTACACCTTACTTGTATGGTCTACAGCATTGTTTGGAAAAGCTCCGTATAAGCATGTGGTTGTAAACGGTACAATTTTAGCGGAAGATGGAAAGAAAATGTCTAAATCTCTCAAGAACTATGCACCTCTTGCGGATACACT